>JAYTQD010000734.1:0-2333 GCA_043746935.1 Acidobacteriaceae bacterium
TTTCAATAACGAGTGGTTCGCGAAGTTTAACGCGGAAGATTTTATCCGGCTGACGGCGAAATACACCGTGTCGCAAATGCTGGAGCGCGAGGATTTCCACAAACGCTTTCAACAGGAAAAGCCGATTGCTTTGCATGAGCTGCTGTATCCGCTGGCGCAGGGATATGACTCGGTCGCGCTCAAGGCCGATGTGGAGCTGGGCGGCACGGATCAGAAATTCAATCTACTGGTGGGGCGCGAGCTGCAACGCGCCTACGGTGACCCTTCGCAGATTGTGCTGACTATGCCGATTCTGGAAGGCCGTAACGGAGTGCAGAAAATGTCGAAATCGCTGGACAACGCCATAGGCATCAACGAGCTTCCACTAGAGATGGTTAGCAAGGTGATGTCGATTTCCGACACGCTGATGTGGCGGTATTTCGAGTTGCTGACAGATTTGCCGATGATTGCGATTGAAAAGATGCAGCAGGATTGCAGATCCGGGCTAGTGCATCCGATGGATTTGAAAAAAGATTTGGCGCGACGGATTGTGACCGACTTCCACTCTGCAGACGATGCAGAAAAGGCAGGTGTGGGCTGGGTAAAGCAAGTTCCGAAAAAAGAAGTGCCCGAGGACATCGAAGAAGTCACCGTGCCCCGCGAAGCTGTTGCCAAAGACGGGAGCATTCGCCTGGATAAACTGTTGTCGCTGGCGGGTCTGGCACAATCTGGCGCGGAAGCTGGACGAAAGATCAAGGAAGGAGCGGTGCGCGTCGATAATGAAGTTGTTCCTGTGAATACCATTTTTCTCAAACTGAATGCCATTCAGATTACGCTCACTGTGCGCGTCGGGAAGAAAATGAAACGGGTCAGACTTACATAACCTGGGACCGTGACTCGATTCGGCAATTCTCTCACCCCTGTCATTCTGAGCGCAGCGAAGAATCCCTGAGCTGCTTGCATTAGCCGGGGACCGTCAAGCTTTCTGGCCGGGACGCAGCATCGCAAGAATGCTTGCAAGAGTGAAGCGACGTCGAGGGTGTTCTTGCAGCAGAGTTCGTTGCCTTTCTGTTACCCTTCCGCGACATGCGTGCTGCGGCCATTCTTGGGATCGGGACTTCGCCGGACGACTTACATGCCTTCCACACGGAAGCGGTCAGCTTCGCGCTCGGCGTGCCCGAACACGCCAGCGGCCTCGACGCGATTCTCATCTTTGGCGGCGATGGCACCATTCATCGCCATCTCAGCGATCTGGTGCGGTTGCGGTTGCCGGTGCTTGTTGTTCCTCGGGGCAGCGGCAACGATTTCGCGCGATCTTTGGAACTCCGCAGCTTGGCGCAGGCAGTCTCGGCCTGGAAGCACTTTGTGGCGGGCGGAAACAACGTCCGCGCGGTGGACCTTGGCGTCATCACGAAGCTCGGCCAATCTCAACCGCACTATTTTTCCTGCGTCGCAGGCGTGGGCCTGGATACAGCCACGGCTCGCATCGCCAATCAACTTCCCCGCTGGCTTCGCGCCAACGGCGGTTACGCGCTGAGTCTTCCCGTGGCGCTGGCGAGCTTCACGCCGCCGCAGGTTGAGTTGCGCGTGGATGGCCAGCCTCACAGCACCGTCCCGCGCGTGCTAGCCGCGTTTGCCAACACGCCTTGGTATGGAGGCGGGATGAGAATTGCTCCCAAAGCCGACATGAGCGACGGATTGCTGGATGCGTGCGTCATTGGAGCGATGTCAAAAGCCAAGCTGCTACGGCTGTTTCCGTCCGTCTACGGCGGTAATCATCTTAAGTTTTCGGAAGTGGAATATTTTCAGGGCGAGCGTTTTCAACTCGCTGCGCAACCGGCTTTCGATGTTTACGCGGACGGCGAATTTGTCTGCCAGACGCCGGTGGAGATTGGCGTCGTGCAGCGCGCCTTGACGGTGATCGTGCCAAACATCAGATCGTCAGCCTCAGCGCCTAAAGGCGCCTCCTAAGCAGCATTAACGGCACGCCTGAAGGCGCGTGCCCTGATACGAATCAGTCCACCCGCGTGGGCGAGGACGCCCACGCCTCCACTATCCCATGCTGGTTGCTGCCGGACTTAGGGATGCCGCGCTGAGATCTTGCTTCGCCGGGTGTGTGGCGTGGAAAACCGCGAACAATATTCCGATCACGACAAATACCAACACGCTGCCCTCCGGGCCAACGGTGCCTCCGGTCAACCACGCTGGACCGTGAAACGAGGAGTTCAGCAAGTGGCCCTGGGCGAGCATTCCGCTATCGGGCACGCCGTAGAAATAGCTTTGCGCCCAATTCCAAGAAGCGTGCAAGCCTACGGCGAACCACAGGTTTCCTGTGCGCAGCACGGTGAAGCAGA
>JAYTQD010000735.1:0-2328 GCA_043746935.1 Acidobacteriaceae bacterium
TCGTCATCGAAAAGCAGGCCATGCGGCAGGAGGTGGTGATCGATGCGAAGGCCATGGCCCAGGATCTCGGGGCCACCGGGCGGGTTGCGATCTACGGCATCTTCTTCGACACGGGCAAGTCTGAACTCAAGCCCGAATCCGGCCCCGCACTCGTCGAAATCGCCAAGCTGCTCAAGCAGAGTCCCGAGCTAAAGGTTTACGTCGTCGGGCACACTGACATGACCGCCGACCTCGCCACGAACGTGAAGCTATCGCAGGCTAGAGCATTTTCACCGTTAGCAAAGACCACCGTCGCGGTAGGGATGGCCGTTACCAGCCACCCCCCGCACAGACCCGTACTTGCAGGAACTACTGCATACGGTTCTTACCTTGGATGTGATTCCTTTCGGAATCTGGCGTCGAAGCGAGCATCCGGATAGGCATGTACGACGTGAGGAATGGGCAACCAGTGGTCGAAGATCGGACCCAGTTTCTTCCAGGTGGGCCGCCGTTGACTGCGTTGGCACAGTGTCCTGTACCACCGGCGGACCACCCCGTGCCGGAATCGAGACAGGATCGCTAGATTCCCCGGTACCGCATGGTATTGGTAGTAACCGCGCAGCACGCTCCGCAGCCATTCTCCGACCTTTGCAATCGGCTCGTGCATCCTCCAGCGGAGGTCCTGCTTCACTTCTTGCAGTTTCTTCCGCCTTCGTTTGCCGTCCGTAATGCGCCGGACTTCAAATCTGCCCTGCCCGTTGTTCCCGCAAATATGCTGGAATCCCAGGAAGGTGAACGCCTCCGGTTTCCCTTCTCCACGCTCGGCCCGGTTGATCGCCGCGAACCTCCCGAATCGGATCAACCGCGTCTTGTCTTCGTTCAGCTCCAGCCCATACTCGCGCAGTTGCTCCTTCAGTTCCCTGAGATAGCGTTCTGCCTCGTGCTGGTGCTCGAAGCCGAGGATGGCGTCGTCGGCGTAGCGCACGATGGTAGTCGCGCCCCGCGCCCCTTGCCTCCATTGATCACTCCACTGGTCAACTACATAGTGCAGGTAGACGTTACTGAGCAACGGTGAAATTACCGCGCCCTGCGGCGTCCCTGCTTCTGTCTCCGACCAGACGCCGTTCTCCATGACCCCCGCCTTCAGCCATTTCTGGATCAGGCGCAGGACTCTCGGATCGGCGATTCGCTTCTCGATGAGTTGGACCAGCTTTTCGTGCGAAATGTTATCGAAAAAGCTCTTCAAGTCCAGGTCGAGAATCCAGTTCACCCTCTTCCGCTTGATTGCCACATACAGCGCGTCCAACGCCATATGCTGGCTGCGCCCCGGTCGGAACCCGTAGCTGAACCCCCGGAAATCCTCTTCGTATACTTCGTTGAGGACCGTGACCACGGCCTGCTGGACGACCTTGTCCTCCAGTGCCGCAATCCCCAGGGGCCGTTGCTGGCCATTGGCTTTCGGTATCCAGTGTCTCTTTGACGGCTGCGCCCGATAGGCTCCGCGGTGCACCCGGCTGTGTAGATCTCTCAGTCTGTCCTCCAGCCCGGTGGCATACTCTTGCCACGTCACCCCGTCCACTCCAGGTGCTGCCTTTCGCTTCAGGGCGTAAAAGCTCTCCCACAGTAGTTCCGGGGTCACATGATGGAGCAGAGCGGTGAATCGCTCTTGCTTGTTGATCCGTGCTCTTTCCCGCACACCCTGCAATCCCTGGGACACTCGTTGCCCGCTCTGCGTCGGTTGGGTGTTAGATTCCACGATGTTCTCCTTGGTCACGGGCCTTCCCTCCACCACCTCCGCCGCTGGTGTCTCCACCCGCCTTGTTCGGCAGCTTCGCAGGTATTATGCCCGTGTTCGACTTCTCGCCGGTGTGCCTGCCCGGATTGCGCTTTTGGCTTCCCGGACCGGTCCGGCAGCCCGGTAGGCTCCGGATTCCGGCGAGATCTCCCGGTTCTCGCGCGTGCAGTTTCTCGACGTGCGTTTGGCTCTTGGACTACGCCGGGCCTGACGTTAGCTCGCGTTTTCGCTCGCGCCAGTATTGCCTTCCCATTGCAAGCATTTGGTCGGCGCCCGGAATTCGTTTTTCGAAGCTCGATTCCTCGCCCGTCGGTGCCTCTGTCTACGCTTCACCCGGCACCTCGCGGCACCCAGCGCAAGACTCGAGGTCAAGATGGTTCGCTACTCCTTTCTTGTGGGGCTCTTTCATCCCCTACTGCACGCCGGTTTATCCCGGCGATTGCGCTTGCTGACGCGCGCGGCTCCTAAAGAACTTCACCCTAAACGATTGATTCCACATGAGCGTGCTCCGCAGTATCGCTGGCGGCATTGGCAGCCAGCAGTGCCCGGCCCGG
>JAYTQD010000736.1:0-15811 GCA_043746935.1 Acidobacteriaceae bacterium
CGCGGACTTTCAAGTTCTTGCCGATCGCGGTTTTGGCCGAACCGTCGGCACCGTGACAGATGACGCACTTGCTCACGAAGAGATCTTTAGCGGGAGTGCCGTGCGCGGTGGCGCTGGCGGCGAAGGCGAATATTAGAACAAACAGTTTTGTGTTCATACTTGTTCTCCTGTTGTCTTATTAGAGCGTGTTTCATAAATAACCTTGGAGCGCCGCGGAACCTTACCTCGGCGGCTAAAGCCGCTGAACATTTGGTTGCCGAATAGCACGGCTGAAGCCGTGCCCTACCGAAACGGACTTATGAAACATGGCCTAATTTATAGGGCTCAACAAAGTGGTGGCCCACTTTTTGAAAAACCAGGAGTGAGCCACCCATCGTTCTGTTCTCTCATTTGATGAAAATGATGCGAGCCTGGAAGGTATCGTTCTTGCGATGATTGGTCGCATTCAGGAGGAAATCCCGATGCTGGTATTCGGCGATGATTTGGAATCCGTTCTGTAGCGGGATATTCACGTAGGGAGTGAAAGCCCACTGCGTATTGAAGGTTGCCGCTGCGAACTTCGGCTTATACCAGTCGTAGCGAGCACCGGCGGTGAGGTATTCGTTGATGGTAAACGCGCCTTCGATGAAGGCACCTTTGCTATCGAACTTCTTCAGAGTGGGAGTCAGCGGGAACGCAACTGGATCGACAGGCGTGGTGTCACGTCCGAATTGGTATCCAGCCTGGGGCAAGAAGTGCTTGCCGATGGGATACGAAGCGTAGACGGCGAGCCGGTCGAAATTGTTGCGGAAGCCGGTGGCCCTGGAAAAATCAAAGTCCGTGTTGCCCACGACACCGAAAGGCGAAACGGAGGAAGCGGCGGCGACGCCGCAGATGTCTCCGGTGATTGCGTTGGCTTTGCCAATCGCAGTGCCGTCGGTGCAGTGCGTTGGAGTGGCGACATTGCCATGATAGTAGAGAAGGGTAATGGCGCCACCGTTGGGATGCAGAAGGTAGGTGGCGTTGGCGGAGAAGTCCGGGGTATTGTGCGCTACGGAGTCGAAAGGCTTGCCGAGAGCTGAAATGGCTTGGTTCGCGCCTTTCCACGGACCAGTTTGGGCGGGGAATGGGATAAAGGCCCTCGCCTCGGCTTCAAAGCGCATAAGCGTACCGCCCAGGACGGCGGCTCGCAGGGAGAGCTTATTGATGTCGGCACCGACTTCCACGCCGGCCTCGTCCAGTCCCCAAGGTTGGAAGACGTAGGGAATGGCTCTGCCCCCGGCGGAAATCGGGGTCGTCTGGAACAGGGTGCGCCCGTTGCTGAACGGCCGATCAGAAGCTCCGAAGCCTTCCCAAGGATGGAAGATGCCAACCCGTGAAGTGAAGAACTTCTTCTCGTTGCCGAAGGTGAAGCGCAGGTAGGCATTCTCGATCTCGAAGACGTCTTCCGGGGAAACGGAGAGTTCGGCCAGAGAGCCGATATGCTTGCCCCAAGCGCCGGTCAGGGGATAGAGAGTAAACTCCATGAAACTAAAGGCGTTCGTTTTAGTCCGAGGGCCTGCGACACCGCCCAGAACATTGGCGACGGCTGCGCCGTTGGGCTGGTTGGTGATCTGCGAGTCAAAACGCGCCTGAGCGCGAGCGGCGAAATAGTCGCCTAATTCGAACTTCTGTTCTTCCGCCTTGCCGATCATCTCTGGCAGCCGAAAACCCGCAGCACGAAACTTGTATCCGGTTTCATTGAGCCTGGGGATGGTGGTGTGGCAGGTTTGGCAGGGAACGCCAAGTTTGCGAGCAAAGTTCGGCATCGCGGGGGCCTCGCGGGGGGCGCCAACGACCCATAGAATGACGGCGACTAATGCGTATTTCGCCAGCTTTGACATGATTGCCTCCTTAAGCACGGTCAAGCAACAGCTTCGTCATTTTGTAATTTAGAACACCCGCATCGCCGTGATAGTGACTGCCCGTTGTTGTGACGGCGATCACACTTTGTCCCAAACCAGGTAGGAGGAGGCGGTAAGTCTTTGCAATAACGAGAGGTTTGGTTATGGGGAATCACAAAAGAACTCTGGGGAAGCTTGCGTGGCTCGCGTGGGAGGATGGCTGACGTTTCGGAACACCTTACCAGGGGGGCTGAAGCCCCATGTTTTTGGCGCTGAACGCGGGCTCTTCGGCTGCGCTCAGGGCAGGCTCTGAAGGCAGGCTCAGAAGGCACGATCTGATACGAAGCTGAGACCTTACCTCAGCGGCTGAAGCCGATCTTCGTTTGCATTGCTGATTGCAGCGCTGAAGCGCTGCTCCACCCAAAGACAAGAGCGGGTCCCCTTCGACTGTCCACTTGGATCGAAACTTGCGAGCGCGGCTACCAGTGTACCGAGTTGGTTGGCGGGGCGCGACTCGGGGTAAACTGTAGGTGTCAACGGAGACTCCCATGCCAGAAACCAACTCGCCAGCGTCCTCTGAGTCCAAGGCACCCAATGCCGCGCAAGCCCTGGAACATGTTACCGAAGCTCACCAGCAGTTAAAGACGCTGCGGGACCGGCTTGGCATTTTGAATCAACATCCTGAATTGGAACAGGCGTTGAATAAGCTGGAATTGGCGCTGAGCGCGCTGAGCGTCAGCACCGGCGGGATGTGGTAGAACTGCCGGTCGCACGGGTTTTCGCCTCGGAAATTTCACCCCTGGCCGCATTCCCCGCCCCTTCGACTCGCTCAGGGCAGGCTCTGTGGCTGAAAAACGCGACCAGGACGGGGCACCCACAGAACTGCCCCACGCGGCCATGGGCGTCACGATGCCAATCTATGAACTGGGCGGAGCCAGACGGGGCACTTCGATGCCGAATCCCAGGATTGAAACAGCCTTGTCCAGCATGGAATCAGCCACGTAGCCAAAGAGGGCGATGGTTTCGTGGTTGAGGGGGAGGGGATGGGTGACTGCGCCGCCTGTGACTGAGGTTAGGAGTTTGGTGAAGGCGTCGGGCATATCGAGCCAGAAGCCGAAGGCTATGGCGCAGAGGAAGAGACGGACGGCGGCGGTGGGCCAGGTTAGGGCGAGCCACTGGCGGATGGTTTTGAGGCCGTTGGACTGGCTGCTGACGCTGGCTTTGGCTTGCAGTAAGAAGTGCATGGCGAAGCCGAGCAGGAAGAGTCCCCAACTTAGGCTGGTGGTGTGGGTCATGGTGTCACCTCGATTTAATTTTTGTTTTGGGCCCGGAAATTTTAACTATTTACTTTTGAAGGGCTGGCGGAGCAGGTGCCAGGCTTCGCAGTAGTGGTGCCACTTGCCGCGCTTGCTGTTAGGAGTGATTTGGATGTTGCGGAGGGTGGTGTTGCCGACACGGAGGCTGGCGATGGGGACGATATACCAGCAGTCTTCGGAGATGAGGTAGGCGGCGATGAAATCGATTTGGCGGTGGGTGTAGGGCTTGCCGTTGGGGCCGATGAGGCCGATGCGGAAGGCAGGGCCACGACGGGGTTTGAGGGTGGATTTGACCTGGATGCGGAGGTAGCGGCCGCGGTATTCAACACCGACGTCGTAGCTGGTGGAGTCGCCGTAGGGACAAGAAATTGTGAGGCCTTCCTCAGCGGCGCGGGCCATGAAACAGAGTTGGGCCCATTCGCCGCGTTCCTTGTGACCTTTGAGACGTGTGGCACGGGGCCGGATGCGGCTAGATTTCATGGCGGTTCCTCCGACTGATTTTGGACGTAAAAATGGCCGGGAGGCGGGGAACCCGCGTCTCGACCATGGGTAAAATCTAAAAAACTACCCTATATATTCAGAATACCAAATGGGAGAGGGTTTTTTGTCAGGTTTGGGACATTTATTTCTCTTTTGGAATGAATAGGTTGGGGGGAATCTGGGAGTTTTGGGGGCTTGACAAGGAAATGGAAAAACGAGGAAATTCGGGAAAAAGTGGTCCAGCAGAGGCGATGAGTGCAATCCATTGCACACTGGAAGGGCGCTGCCTCAAGGCGCAGGGGCGAGGACACCGGTGCCTCAATCGGGGCTTTCCGGGAATGGGGGAAGAGGCGTAGTATCCCATCGAGGCCATTCCCGTAGGAGGAGATCTGGCAGGAGATCTGGCAAATTATGGACCAGCACGAACGGCTTTTGGAGGAGTTTGAACGGGCGGCGGCGGGGGGAGAAAAGGCTGCGGACTTGATGCAGCACATCTCCGACCGCTTGCACGCGGAATTTGTGCGCTACAACTGGGTGGGTTTCTATCTGGCGGATGCGCACGATTCGGATGCGCTGGTGCTGGGGGCGCACACGGGAAGCTTTACGCCGCATGTGCGGATTTCGCTGAGTCAGGGACTGTGTGGGGCGGCGGCGATGACCGGCAAAATGATTGTGGTAAATGACGTGAAGACGGATCCGCGATATCTACAGGGGTCGGAGCATACGAAGTCGGAGATTGTGGCGCCGATATTTGCGCGCGGGCGGCTGGCTGGGGCGTTCGACATCAACAGCTACTTCAAGGACAACTGGACGGCGAAGGAACAGAGCTTTGTGGAGCAATGCGCTGGGTTGGTGGCGCGGCGGCTTTAGGTGTTGGGAATCACTGGCTGACGTAAGCGGCGTCACTGATTTCGCAGGGCAGGGGGCGCTATGCTCGGTCTGCTGAATGATGTTGACACGCGAACCTACCCGCCGCCAGGCGGGCCGTTTGCGGGCCGCACCGAACCTCAAGACGGAAAAGGAGAATATTATGTTTGCCCGTATTATTGAATTTGTTCCGAAAACAGAAACGAAAGACGAGTTCGTCAAGGTTGTGCGCAACGAAGTACTGCCTCTGTTGAAGAAACAGCCGGGATTTCTGGAGATCCTGCCCTTGTTCCCGGAGAACACGACGGAGAAGATGATTACGGTCAGTCTGTGGACGGAGAAGAAAATGGCGGAGCGCTACGAGCATGATGCGTATCCGAAAGTGGAAGGGATTCTGAAACCCTTCCTGTCCAGTCCTGTGATTATTAAGAACTACAACCTGGAAACCACACTGTGCCAGCATTTCGTGGAGGCTCTGACAGCCTGAAGCCTGGGCCTGAAAGACTTAGCCGGAGCGGCGTGGCAGCTCCGGCTTTTTCTTGTGCGCGAGATCCCACTCTTCCAAAAAAGAAAGGTGGGGCACGCCGGCATCGGTTAGTTACAACGAGGAGCGTTGGGATGCGCCTTGCAGTAAGCGGTGCAGGGAATGCACAGCTTTGTTCCCGTTTTTAGAACAGCAGTGGTGGAATCGGCATCCTTCGCGCCCAGCGTTCCCACCAGGCCAAAGATTGCCACAAGCAGCAAATAGCGAGAGAGTTTCATAGGGGTGAACCTCCGGGGCTGAATTATGCCCCACTCCGTAGCTGGAATCCAGGCCTTGCCCGAAATCGATGGGATCAGAGGCTTGGCCTGAGGGATCAGAGGCCGGACTCCATCATCCGGCCCCCCTAGCATTACTGACTAAGCGGCTTTACTGACCTGTGGGTGCCTCGGCCTTCTTCTTTCCTGCCGCTGCCGCCTTGGGCTTCCAGAAATCCGGATCCGCTTTGATCCACTCATCGCGCGGGTAGCTCATCCGCGGATTGAACGCGAACAAATGCGTCTGGTTCTCCTCGACCGCCGTCGTCTCCAGTTCGCTCAGCTTCTTCATGCCGTCCGCGCCCATGGCCGCTACGAACTCCTTGCCCTGAGTCAATTCCCGATCCATCTCTGCTCCCGACTTCATGGGAATAAAGTAGAGATACGTACTGTTGGTGAGTCCATACACCTCCGAGTACATGGCCCAGTGCGCGTCTGGAATTTTATCGTACGCCCCCTTTACCAACTTCATAATCTCGGCCCATTCGCCCTCATGTCCGGGACGAATCACAAAGCGCCCAATTTCGAAATAGCGCGAGTGGGCAATGTCCACATTCGGACGCAAACTATAGTCCTCGCTAAACTGGAACGTCCCACCGTCGGTGTCGCTGAGCAGCTCGCCGTCTTTCGCCCAGGCATTGTCCACGCCCGCCGAGAGACCGGTATTCTTCTGCGCGGCCAAATAGTCCTTCTCCCACGCATCAAACGAATCGAAGGCGGTCAGGAAGAGCGCCCGCGACTTGCCCGAAAGCGATTCCACGGCCAGATAGTGGGTGGGCCATTTTGCATTCCGCATGGCTTGCACAAACAGGCTTTCGGTTTTTTCATGCGCGGCGCCCGCCTTCCCCGGCTTGGTATACTCCCGCGTAATCGTCAATATCTTGGGCGGCGGCACCGCCCCGGATTTCTCCTGCCCAGCGGCAATTCCCGTTCCTGCGACGGCCAGAACAACCAACAGCATCGATCCTGTAATTCGTTTCATAGTGGACCTCCTAGGTCACGCAAAGGGCAGGCAGTGGCACGGAATTCTTGTTGTGGAACCCGGCGACAGCGAATATTGAACAACGATGATTTCGTTGCATGCCGAATCCCGTAGAGGTTCTCGACGGCTGCAAACTATACACCCCTCCAGCCAGTCCGGCTTAGTTATTTTTTTTACCGCAGGCGGGGTGGCCCACTCAAGCACTCTTCTGGCTTGAGTGGGGAAGTTCGCAAGTGTAAGCTGACAGCGCTACAACGTTTGCAGTATTTGGAACATTTGCGGAGAAACCTTGCTATCTCTTCATCGCAACCCAGAGAAGCACGGGTCGTGCGGATGCGCGGAAGACTTGGAGTGAAGCCGTTTTCGCCAGTACGCAGTTTAACTTCCCCACTCAAGCCAAAAGAAGGCTTGAGTGGGCCACCCCTCCGCACAAGGTGGGATGTTCGCATAGAAGAATCATGGCTGAGGTTGATGCCGAATCGATGGTTGGTGGAACGGTCTTCCACCGGAATGTGATTTGCGTGAGATTTCCAGAGTCTTGCTCCTCAGCTTCTCTGGTCAAAGCGACGGTCTCAAAACCGCTGGGGAGAAGTTTGAGCTTGACAGAGCCTTCCCTCTTATCGAGGGCCACCCCGTCTTGTGTGGGCCACCGGCCAACCCACCCTTGCAAAGTTCGCAAGGATGGGGCACCCATCTGTCCGGAATGGGGATAGAGAGGTCAAAAGCCTGGGCCACCCGGCCGGCTATTCCTGGGCGGGTTGCTCTCCAGCAGAGCCCGCCTGCGCTTCACCGACCGGCTTCAGAATGCGCTACAGTGATCTTGCCCGTCGACGGATTGTTAGCCAACGGCAAACTGTGTCTTAACTGTTTGTGTCAGCCCAGGGGACAACCCCACACCTCATCCGATTGTCATCCATCAAAAGCCGTTGACGAAGCCCATGATCCCAAGCTTCCACAGCATTGCGTCCCTAGCGCACTCAAGGGTCATCGAAATCCTGGTTACCGAAGAGTTGCCGCAACGCGCAAGTTTCCCGTTTGCTCCGCCGATGTATCTGAAATGGCGAAGTGTAGCTGCGAACTCTTGCTCGTCTACAATCTGCCGGCATTCCAGCCACCGTTCCAGGTGAGGGGCCTTGCGCCGTGATTTCCCTGAAAAAATATCTGGATATGGACGAGACGAAGGTCAGCACGCTGCCGTCCGCTGCCGAGTCCGGTTCGCCCGAGTTGCTTCTCGTCGTTCTCGAGTCGTATCGCTCGGTCTTGCTTGCTATGGGCACAAGCGGCGAACAGGCTTGTCCTGCTCTCGGAGCGGATCTGCATCTCAGACTCGCCAATCTCGAACAACGCCTGTCCCACAGCATTACTCCCGCTGTCTTGCGTGAGACGGAAGAGAAGGCCGAGGAACACTTGCAGCAATGGGGGAACCGCACGGCGGAGTATTTTAAAAATAAAACTAACGACGTGAAGGAACTTCTCATCGTGATGGCTCGTACAGCCGAGTCCGTCGGCCAGCGCGACCAGCGCTACGCCAGCCAGTTCAACAAATTCACGGTTCGCCTGCAAGCCATCGCGAATCTCGAGGATTTGGCGAATATCCGCGCCTCCCTGGTTGCCGGGGCGGCCGAGTTGAAGACCTGCGTGGATCAGATGTCACAAGATACCCTCGAAGCCGTGACTCAATTGCGCGCCGAAGTTTCCACTTACGAAACGAGACTCCGGGCTGTCGAGCAGCTCGCGGTCAAAGATCCGCTCACTGGCCTCGCCAATCGCCGCTATGTCGAAGAGCGAATCGGTCTGCGGGTGAAGGAGAAGCAAACCTTTTGTGTGGCGATCCTGGATCTCAACCGCCTCAAGCGAGTCAACGATACCCACGGCCACCCGGCAGGAGACGAAGTACTGAAGCAGTTCTCGCAGGAGTTACGATCCAATTCAAGGCCAACGGATATCGTCGGACGCTGGGGCGGAGACGAGTTTATTCTCGTTCTCGACTGCCCCCTTGCCGGCGCGGAATCTCAAATCGACCGCTTGCGGCAATGGGTATTCGGGGAATACTCCATTCCGCTGGGTGCTGGCAAGGAAGTGACCAAAGTGTATGTCGATGCCTCTGTCGGACTCGCCCAACGGATGCCAGGCGACACGATGGAGCAAATTGTCGAACGCGCCGACGCCGCGATGTATCAGCAAAAGGAGCTGGCGCACAAACAAAATGCCTAGCTTTCGTAACGGCGCCCCCGTTGGAAAACTTCCCCAAAATGGCGTATAAAAAAGGGTTACCCGGGTTTGCCTCGAACAGGGCTCCCCACCCGGACGTAGCCTATTTTTGACTTCGCATTCACGCGCAAACACGCGGAAAGAGGTTTACATGTCCACCGGGACAACCACCCCAGGCAAGGGTTTGGAAGGCATTGTCGCCACCGATTCCAGCATTTGTTACATTGATGGCGAACTCGGCGTACTCGCCTATCGCGGCATCGACATTCGCGACCTCGGGCAGCACTCCACGTTCGAAGAAACTTGTTTCTTGCTCTGGAACGGTCATCTCCCCAAGCAAGCAGAACTCGACGACCTGAGCCAGAAACTCGGCCAGGCCCGCAAGGTCGATCCCGCCATGATCGCCCTGCTGCGCCAGTTTCCCAAAGATGCCGCCCCGATGGATGTTCTCCGCACCGCGGTTTCCGCGCTCGGCTTCTACGATCCCGACACCAAGAACGGCGACCACGACGCCAACGTGCGCAAGTCCATTCGCCTGACTTCGCAAATTGCCATGATCGTCGCCCTCTATGACCGCATCCGCAAGGGCAAGAATCTAGTCGAGGCCGATCCCACCCTTTCTCACGCGGCCAATTTTCTGCTGATGCTCAACGGCGAAATGCCTTCCGCCACGGCCGCCAAAGCTCTCGATGTCGCCCTCGTCCTCCACGCCGATCATGAACTCAACGCCTCCACTTTCGCCGCCCGCGTAACCGCCGCCACGCTATCCGATATGCACTCGGCCATCACCTCAGCCATCGGCGCGCTCAAAGGTCCTCTCCACGGCGGCGCCAACGAAGCTGTTTTCAAAATGCTGAAGGAAATCGACGCCAAGGGCGAAGACCCAGTCGAGCATGTCAAGGCCATGTTCGCCGCCAAAAAGAAGATCGCCGGCTTCGGCCACCGCGTCTACCACACCGAAGATCCACGCGCCACGTTCCTCCGCCGCATGTCCGAAGAACTCGGCAAGTCGAGTGGCACTCCCAAGTGGTTTGACATGTCGCGCAAGGTCGAGCTCTACGTCAAAGCCGAAAAGAAGCTCAACGCCAACGTGGACTTCTATTCCGCCTCCACGTACCACACGCTCGGGATTGACGTGGATCTATTCACGCCCATCTTCGCCATCTCGCGCATCGCTGGCTGGGCCGCGCACGTCATCGAGCAGCTCGACGACAATCGCCTAATCCGCCCCCGCGCTGAGTACATCGGCCCCAAGCACCCGGCCCCGTATATCCCAATCGCCCAACGCTAAGCAATACTCGAGCCCACGTGGGGACGGCCGCCCTCGGCCGTCCAGCGGAGCACACTCCGCAGCAGCCATCTCGGCTACAATCCTCCTTCGGAGGATTCATGTCTAAATCGCGCAGGCAATTCCTAACCCAAACATCCCTAGGCATCTTAGGCGCAGCCGTCGCCCTTCGCAGTGAAGCGCAAAACCCTGCCGACCTCCCTCCTGGCGCGCCACCCGCTTTCGGAACAGCTCCCGCTGTTGGGCCACTAGTTTCCACCACCACCTTCGCCGAAGCCCAAAAGCTAGTCCAAGTCGAGCTCACTCCTAACGAACTCAAAGTAGCCGCCGACAGTTGGCGCGCCACCATGGCCGCTCTCTACGAGCGCCGCACTGGCCCGCGCAAGGCCGTACTCGAGCCCAGTCTCGCGCCCGCGACGCAATGGAACCCAGTCCTTCCCGGCCAAAAGGCTGGTCCCGAGCGTAACCAATTTCTCCGCAGCAAAGCCGATCCCGGGCGGCTGCCATCCAAAGATGAAGACATCGCCTTCGCCCCAGTCACCAAACTCTCGCGTTGGATCGAGCAGCGCAAGCTAACTTCCGAGCGCCTCACAAATATTTATCTGGAACGCATTGAGCGCTTCGATCCCAAGCTCCGCTGCATCATCACGCTCACTCGCGACCTCGCCTTGGCGCACGCCAAGAAGGCCGACGAAGAGATCGCCGCCGGCCATTACCGCAGTCCCCTCCACGGCATCCCCTTCGGCGTCAAAGATCTCCTCGACACCGCCAACATCGCCACAACCTGGGGCGCCGAGCCTTTCCGCAACCGCGTCCCCACCAAAGATGCCACGGTCGTGCAGCGCCTCCACGAAGCTGGCGCGGTCCTCATCGCCAAGCTCAGCCTGGGCGCGCTCGCCCTCAACGATGTCTGGTTCGGCGGCCAAACCATGAACCCGTGGCTGCTTGAAGAAGGCTCGTCCGGCTCCAGTGCGGGTCCTGGTGCGGCCACCGCGGCGGGATTAGTCGCCTTCTCCATCGGCAGCGAAACCGGCGGCAGCATCGTCAGCCCATCCATGCGCTGCGGCCTCACCGGACTCCGTCCCACTTATGGCCGCGTCCCGCGCACCGGCGCCATGACGCTCTGCTGGTCGCTCGACAAGCTCGGCCCCATGACCCGCAGTGTCGAGGACGCCATGCTGGTGCTGCATTCCATAACTGGGCCAGACGGTGCCGACCTGGCCAGCGTCCCCAGCAAACTGGATTTCGACGCAGCCGCTCCAGTTCAAGGCCTGCGCGTGGGCTATTTCCCCAAGTGGATGAAGGAACCGCCAGCAACGGACGTCGACCGCGCCGCCCTCGAGGCCGTGAAAAAAGTCGGCATGACTCCCGTTGAAGTCAGCATTCCCGATTGGCCCTACGATTCGCTCGATCTCATCCTCTTCGCCGAAGCCGCTGCCGCCTTCGAGGAACTCACCTTGAATCACGGAGTCGATCTGCTCAAGGCGCAAGTCCCCGATGCCTGGCCCAACATCTTCCGCCAGTCACGCTTCCTCTCGGCTGTCGATTTCGTTCAGGCCGACCGCTTCCGCCGTAAAGTCGCCGAAGAAATGGCTCGTGTCTTCTCCGAAGTCGATTTGTTACTGGTCCCATCCCTGCGTGACGAAATGCTGACCCTCACCAATTTCACCGGCCACCCATCGCTCACCCTTCGCGCAGGATTCGTGGAAGTCTCCCAAGCCCGCAGCGACTGGGCGCCGGATCCCAGCCACCCCCAGCCAAAATTCTCTCCGCCTCGCCGAGTTCCGCACGGGGTCACACTGATTGGACGCCTTTTCGAAGAAGGGACGCTGTGCAGGTCTGGCCTGGCCTTGGAACATTTTTTTGGAGTGGCCGCCGAACGGCCAAAGGGTTTTTAGGATCGCGTGGGAACGGCCGCCCCCGGCCGTTCGGCAGAGCCAAGCTCCGCTTCCCACCCAGAACCACATAGGCCCAGACACCTCGTCTGGGCGGGCGAGTCCAGCTCGCCTGGAAACACTCGAGTTGATCTCCGAACTTCAGAACCGTTGTGCGGGTGGTGCGGCTACCACGCCTCGTATCAGGGCACGGCTTCAGCTGTGCCGAAAGCGAAACATAACGATGCGCCTTCAGGCGCTGCGCCGGAAACCACGTAGCCCCAGACGCCTCGTCCAAAATGTCTAGCGCATCAATGTAGGGCGGACACTCCTGTCTGCCGCCGTTGCTTCGTCACCGGAGAAACACTCACGCTTCAACCCGTCACGGTAGAGCGGCGCTTCAACGCCGCGTCACCCTGCAAGAAAGAGGGGCTTCAGCCGCCCGAGATCGATCCCCCCTCAACCCATTCCGGACAGTTGGGTGCCCCATCCTTCGCGCATTTTGCAAGTGCCTGCCCTGAGCGCGGTCGAAGGGGTGGGGTACTCATCGTTTCGTTATAAGAAGATAGAACACCTACCTGGAAAAAGTGGACCTGCCTCCGTCCCGCCTCCATCTAGTTAACAGCATTTAGATGAAACACCGCCGTACAATAGAGCCGACGGCTATGGCCATTAGAGTGGAGTGCTTCCAAAAATGAAAGCAGTCAACAAGACGCCTAAGAAACCGAATGCGGAGCCGAGCGTCACGATGACAAATTCACCGGAACCTTACGATCCGCTGGACTTAAAGACGCTCGCGGAGAGCATGGCTAAGGTGGTACTGGAGCAGCCGGTGCATGGCTTGGATTCTCTCCTCCCTTTCGAGGGCCCCGGCATCTACATCCTCTACTACACCGGAGATTTCGAGCCCTACCGACGTCTGAGTCGAGAAAATCAACAAAGCAACTGGGCCCGACCCATCTATGTTGGGGAGGCGGCTCGCAAGGGAGCACGAAAAGGTGGTGTACTAGCGGGGACACGCGGAGGCAAAGCTCTCTTCAACAGACTGCGCAATCATTCGGACTCGATTCGTGATGCAGACAACCTCGATTTGAAAGACTTTTATTGCAGATATTTAGTGCTGAAGGACTTCTTCATACCGCTCTGCGAATCACTATTGATCGACCGCTATAAACCCATATGGAACAATGTGATCGATGGATTCGGGAACAAGATGGTGGGTGAGGGCCGAGAGAAACGCCAGCAGAAGTCGATGTGGGACGTGCTTCATCCCGGGCGCAGAGGCTCGGCTGCTAAGACGAACAAAAAGTACCCAACGGCGACGGCAGTCCAAACACGTCTCGAAACGTTTTATGCAGGAAAATATGTCGAGCTGATTCCCACAGACGAGGCTGTCGCGTCGGCAGAGGAAGCAGAAGAAACGGATGACTAGCAATGCAGAAATTGACCCTTCAAAATGTCACTAAGCGGCTGAAGACCTCCGCGCTTCCAGCCTCCCCCGTATGTCCTTGGCGACGATAGCGGCCAAAGACACCGGAACCGCATTCCCGATCTGCCGCATACTCTCGGTCCACGACCCGGAGAACACGTACTCGTCTGGGAAGGTTTGAAGCCGAGCACTTTCGCGTATCGTAAAATATCGGACGCTGCCGTCGGGTCTTACCACCATGTTCTCCCCCCCAGGGACGCCGTGATCTCCGGCCTTCAGAGTTTTTGCGGGATGATCAAGCGGGCTGCCAGTGTGTCCAATATAGCTACGTGCGCCAGGAATCAGAAAGTGAGTTAAGCCTGGTTCATCAACTTCTCGCGTCTTACTTGGCCGAGGTAAGTCACCTATCGCATCCCTCACCGTCCTCCAGGGCTCCTGGAAAGACAAAAAACCGGCCCTCAGCTTGTCCACTCGATTTTGAAGGGCTTCGTCTACTCCAGGTATGGATCGCTTAGAAATTTCGTGCCGAGACCAATAGGCTCCCGTACAAAATTGCTCCCACAGGAGGGCATCCGCACTATGGGTACGCTGCGGGAAGGACCATTCAAGTCCCAGGTCTGATCTAAAACCAACGATGAAAACACGTTCCCTTTTTTGTGGCACCCCATAATCAGCCGCGTTCAAAATCTGGGCCACAACGCGATAATGAAGGCCATCGGGCTTGCCTCGCGTGTGATAACGCTCGAGTCGGCTGCGGTGATCCTCCCAGCTTTCGCTCGTCTTCCGGCGGATCTCCGGATACGTAAGCATAAGCTGAATGTAGCTGAAGTAGACCGCAAACGAAGTACGCGTCAGCCCCCGCACATTTTCAATCAAAATAGCCTTGGGCTTGGTCGTCCGAATAACGTCAACTGTCTGAGGGAACATGTTGCGCTCGTCCTCGTGGCCACGATGCTTCCCTCCGATCGAAAAGGGTTGGCAGGGCACCCCTGCCGCGAGAAGTTCTACGCCCTCAGGTATGCTGCGGCAGTCAAATGCGGCCAGGTCGCATTGGTTGACGGGCCATTTGGCCATGTCAAACACACGCCGACGTTGATTTTCGCGCAAGGAGGCGCAAGCATCTGCATCGCGCTCGACAACAGCCAGGTGCTTGAACCCTGCCAAAGATATCCCCAAGGCAAGGCCGCCTGCGCCGGTAAATAGCTCCAAACTCCTCATGGCTTTTCTTTCAAGAACCTCTGCAGTTTCCCAACCAAAGTCCGCCGATCCTTGATCTCGCATTCCCAGACGACTTCAACTGACCAACCAAGCTCTCGCAGTTTTCGCAAGTTCTTCAAGTCGCGCCGTCGGTTATCCCTTAACTTCGGCAACCAGAAGCTAAGCCTTGATTTTGGAAGTCTTGCAAGACCGCACCGAGGATGACGATGCCAGAAGCAACCGTGCACGAAGACCACTTTCTTACGGGATGGAAAAACCAAGTCCGGCTTGCCGGGCAGTTCCGAAACGTGCAACCGGTATCTAAAACCTGATTGATGGACCAAACGACGAACGAGCAGTTCCGGTTTGGTATCACGATTCCGGATTAGGGACATTCGCCGACTGCGTTCGGATCTGGTAAGCGTGTCCACGTCGAATGGCCCGTATTCCCGGTGTGTTAATGGAGAAGGGCGTTGACACGCCCTCCTCCCGTTCAAACAATCCTAACTACACCCGCTAGTGCTCCCGCAGCTCCCACACCGGTAGCAGCTGCCGTTGCGGGTCATGATGCTGCCGCAGAAGGAGCAGGTTGGGGCATCGCCTAAGTCGATGATGCCGGCGAGTTGATCGGCGGCGTGGACGGAGCCTGCGGTTGGCTGCCGGCCTTCGGCTGTCGGCGAGGCGCCTTCGACACCTGGAGCCGTGGAGCGGAGGCGGAGGCTTTCGAACAGGTTCCCTTGCTGGCCCGTCAGGAAGCGCAGATGCAGCCAGCGGAAGATGTAATCCATAATCGACTTGGCAAAACCGATTTCAGGATTGGAACTCCATCCGCTGGGCTCGAAGCGCGTGTGGGCAAACTTCTCGCAGAACAGCTTCAGCGGCACCCCGTGCTGCAACGCCAGACTGGTGGCGCAAGCAAAGCTATCCATCAGGCCGCTGACCGTGGAGCCTTCTTTGGCCATGGTGATGAAGAGTTCTCCGGGCATGCCGTCGGGATAGAGGCCTACCGTGATGTAGCCTTCGTGGCCGCCTACGTTGAATTTGTGGGTGATGGAAGCGCGCTCTTCCTGGAGACGGTGACGGACGGCGCGTGGAGGGCCGTTCGGGTTGTCGTCGAGAGCAGCAGCGGCTACGGCGTCCGCCGCATCGCCCTTCTTCGAGAGCGCAGTCTTTGTTCCGGCAGCGGAAAGAGGCTGGCTCTTCTTGCAGCCATCGCGATAGACGGCAACGGCTTTTAAGCCCAGCTTCCACGACTCGATGTAAACCTCGGTAATTTCATCCACCGAAGCCGACTCCGGCAAATTGACGGTTTTGGAAATTGCGCCCGAGATGAACGGTTGCGCGGCGGCCATCATCTTGATGTGGCCGTTGTAGTGGATGAAGCGCGTGCCCTTGGCGGGCTTGAAGGAGCAATCAAAGATGGCGAGATGCTCGTCCTTGACATGCGGCGCGCCTTCGATGGTGCCGGTGGCGTCAATGTAGCTGACGATAGCATCGGCTTGGTCGT
>JAYTQD010000737.1:0-2326 GCA_043746935.1 Acidobacteriaceae bacterium
TCATTGGCAAGCAGCTCGACTTGTTCTCGATTCAGGAACTCGCCGGTCCCGGGCTGATCTTCTGGCATCCCAAGGGCGGCCTGATGCGCAAGCTGATGGAAGACTGGATGCGCGAGGAATACCTGAAGCGCGGCTACTCGCTGGTCAATACGCCGCACGTGGCCCGCCGCCAGCTCTGGCAAATGAGTGGTCACGAGGGCTACTACGCGGAAAACATGTTTGACGTCATGGAGCTCGACGACGCGGAATACCGCTTGAAGCCCATGAACTGCCCGTTCCATATTCTGATCTACAAAGACACGCTGCGGTCTTACCGCGATTTGCCAGTACGCCTCGGCGAGTTGGGGACTGTCTATCGCTACGAGCGTTCCGGCGTGATGCATGGCTTGCTGCGTGTGCGCGGCTTTACCCAGGACGATGCCCATATTTTCTGCACTCCGGCGCAGATTGAAGATGAAATCGTGGGCTGCATCGACTTTGCCGTCGCGGTTCTGAATACCTTCGGGTTTGAGAAATTCCAGGTTGAACTTTCCACCTGGAACCCTGAGGACCGTAAAAATTTTCTAGGTACCGACGAGCAGTGGGCTCTCGCGAACAAATCGCTGGCGAACGCTCTTCAGCGCAAGAACATCGAATACAAAACCATTCCCGGCGAAGCCGCGTTCTACGGCCCGAAAATTGACGTCAAGCTCGTAGATGCCATCGGCCGCCTCTGGCAATTGTCCACCGTTCAATTCGACTTCAGTCTGCCGCAGCGCTTTGACCTCGAATACGTCGGCGAAGACGGCCAACGCCACCAGCCGCTCATGGTGCATCGCGCCCTGTATGGCTCCATCGAGCGTTTTTTCGGCGTGCTGATTGAACACTACGCGGGCGCGTTTCCTGTATGGCTCTCGCCGGTACAGGCCGCCTTAATTCCAATTAGCGAACGCCATCTTGAATACGCGCAGAAAGTCGCCGACCAGCTCAAAGCCATCGGCGTCCGCGTCGAAGTCGATGGCCGTAACGAAAAAATGAACGCGAAAATCCGCGAGCACGCCATGCAGAAGGTGCCGTTCCTGCTCGTGATGGGGGACAAAGAAGCCGAAGCCGGCAATGTCAACGTCCGCACCCGCGGGAAGGAAAAGACCGAGGATCTGTCAGTCACAGATTTTGTCGAAAAGATCAAGAAACTGATCGCGACCAAATCCGCAACTCTCGACTGACCAATGCCCACGTGGGGACGTCCGCCCTCGGTCGTCCAAGCCGAGCAAAGCTCGGCAGCGGAAGCAGAATCGCTAGAAGAGCTGCGTATCCAAAGGCGCAATAAACTGAATGCCCGGAACAAATTTCCCCAGCAATCGTTTGTCATTCGTTAGAAACAGGTCCGTCCCGGCCTGAGCCGCACACGCCAAGTGAATAGCATCCGCCGACGGCAAGCCCATGGACCCTCGAATCCGCGCATAGCGGTCCGCAGTTTCCATCGTAAATGGAACAATCTCGGAAACCACATTCTGCAACAACCGTTTTGACTCATCAGCCGCCTGCACGGCGCCTTTGCGATATGCGCCAGCCAGCACCTCTCCAAAAGTGAAGGCTCCGGTGATCAATTGATCTTGCCGCTCCTGCATGCGAGAGTAAATAGCATCCACGCGCTTCGCGAATTGCGGATTGTCCTCCATCCAGTAGATGAAGAGCATCGTGTCCCAGTAAATTCGGCTCACTTGCCTTCCTCAGGAGGGTAGAAGCTCTCACGCTCAGCACGGAGATAGGCTTCTCCGCCGCCCATGTTGGCGAAGATGTCCTTCAAAGCTCCGCGGAGGCGAGCCCAGGGTTGCTCCTGCTGCGTGGGGGATGGCATGCCGCCTACGAATTCGTAGGTGTACACCACGGTCGTGCTCAGGCCGGATTTCGGGCCTCTGACGTCGACAAGGCGCAGGTTGTTCGCCTCCAGGAACCTGCGGCCCTTCAGTGCTTGGCAAACATTTGGCGTCTTTCCGCTCATATCCAATTCGTGGACAACATTTCCCGCGCAAATTGGAAACCGCACTTCCTTACGACTGCGAGCTGGGATGACGTACCTATCGCGGGCGTGAAGTCGAATCTTGTCTGCGTCACTCATTGGCGTTAGCTCCTTGCGAGAGAATAAGTATCTTGGAGAGATTATCGCAGTATAGAGAGAATAGCAGAAATAAATCTGGCATCCGACAAATTCTTTGGCGAGATACAATGGTAGAAAAATATAAAGAATGGTAGAATAATGGCATGTCACTGAACGTAAAAGACCCGGAAGCCCACCGTCTGGCTCAAGCCATCGCCCGAGCCACTGGCGAAACCATGACACACG
>JAYTQD010000738.1:0-2325 GCA_043746935.1 Acidobacteriaceae bacterium
GCGACGACGCCCTTGCCCTTCTCCTTGCCTTCGGCTCTGCGAAAACCTGGCCATAGGACTTGCACCTATGAAGTAACGCGCCATGCCCGGCGCACACGATTGAATTCACCGGCGCGGCGCGGCTTCATCGCGCAGCGTCCGGTGCAATGATGGGTTGGGCCACACTTTCGCCAGTGGCTTGGTGGAACTGGTAGGCGAGTATCCCGGCAGAGATTGGGAAGAGCAAGGCATAGCCAATGATGCCGATGTTTCGAACCCCCATGTTGGCCAGCGGTGCTCCGGCAAGACCTGCGAATGCGAGTGCGGCGCTTGCGAAGAGAAGGCCACGCGCGACGCTTGCGAGGCGATTGCCTTGAACGACAGTGCCTGCGAAAAGCGCTGCGATCGGAAAGAAAACGTCCCACGCGAGGATGTCGAGTGCGTATGCAACGGACGGCCACTTGAAGGAGAAGACCAGGCGTGCCCAGTCTTCGCTGGCGAATGCAGGGTGCGTGCCTAGTGTGAGAATTGCGAAGTGGACCGAGCAGGTGACTGCGGCGGACATGCTCATGAATGCCACGCTGAGCAAGGCGAGCGCCTTGCGCTCATGCGGTGCCCACGCGTGAAGTGCGACGGTCAGAGCAACCATCGCCGGGGATATGGCAATGATCAGTATTTCCATGAATGTGAACCAGGGCGGCTGAATCTGGTGCTCTGGCGAGGGGAGCGTGAGCAGGCCAATGGCGAGGACTACAGCATATGCGAGGCAAAGCACGCCAACGGCTGTGCCCGCGGCAACTCCCAGTTGCCGCGCGGAGGAAGAATATTCATCGCGCATCGAGGCAGCGGCGTGTCTCATGAGGCCCAACGTTCCGCATGACCCGCCGCGGAGCGGTCGGCGTCGATGCGGCGGTTAGCGGGCACGCACCCGGGATTGCCAGTAATAAGGACGTTTCGCATGATGTGCGACAGCAAAGATAACGATTCCGTCTGGCTCCGGCCGGTAGATAAGCGCGAACGGGAAATCCTGCACGAATACGCGGCGGGTATTGGCACGAAACGGGGATCCAGATAGAGGGAAGGCAAGCGCACGGGCAGCCGCCTCTTCGACAGCGGCGGAAAATCGTGTACCCAACCCAGCCTGGGCTTCACTGTAGTAGATGACCTCGGCCAGAAACTCGAGGCGTGCGGCGGCGATGAACCGCGCGCGGCTCACCGCGCGAGCCGTCTGGCCTCGGCGAACACGCTCTCCGCGGACAATGTGGGTAGCTCGCCGCGCTCAAAGGCGGCAACCCGTTCCCCAATTTCGTGCTCCCAAGCCTGTTCGATTTCCACGAGCGGTGCATCTCGGAGCGAATCCAGCAGAAAGTCCGCGAGCTTGGCTCGTTCCTCGGGAGACAACGAGCGAACCTGGGATTGAATTGCCTCAAGCGTATCGGGCATGGCAGAAACCTCCATTCGTCAGCAACATTCTACGCCCGCCTCCATATGGCTGCATCGTGCACGCTAACGTAAAAGTGAGGGGCTGCGCGCTTTTGCGCAGTCCCTCTCGACTGCAGGGTTGGGCATCACTTCTTAGTTCCCTGAGCAAACATTGCGTATTGATTCTCGGAAGTATCTTTTGTCTTGACGTTGGCCATCAGCCCCATAACAGCTTCCTGCCCGGAATACTCGACGTAGCCGCGCCATTCCTCATTGGGGTTTATCTTTGAACAGCGAACCAGAAGCGCCTTTGCTGGTGTGTTAAATGCGTTGTGGCGTGAGCTGGACGCTGACCCAGTAAGCTGGGCTTCATAAAGCCCCAACTCGCAGTTGGCATCGGAAACACCACCTACATGATTGCCCAAGACAATGTCGGTGCTTGCGGAAAATGGTGCTGTAGCCCACACAGTAACCGATACGTCTTCAGCGGCAGCAGAACCAAAATTCGAGATTGTGAATTGCGCGGCTCTCGGTTTACCGTCCACCTTGGATGCAACAATTTGAAGCTTTGGTTTTGCTGCTAACAATGGTTTGACGAAGCGATCAAAGGACAGAGAGATGATGCCGCCGACGATTGCGCCAGCAACGAGCCATAGGAACTTAGAGGTCGGAGATTCGCTCATGTCATGATGCTCAACTTTTAGTTAAGCGGCACGCCGCCGCGCAAAAAAATAGCCCTTCGCGCCCGGCGGGCCGGTACTGGGGATCGAAGGCGCGTTCGGCGTGTCCGCTTCAACGCCGAGTTCAAGTAAGCCGCTACGCGGCGGGGGGCGGATCATCATCATCGCGTGTTTCTTCTGAAGTTCAAATCATACTACCGCTGAATCACTAGCCGCATTCGTTGCGGTTTGTTCTCCTGACGGG
>JAYTQD010000739.1:0-6179 GCA_043746935.1 Acidobacteriaceae bacterium
GCGGCTCTTGCGCGAATTACACGAGCAGGGACGGACGATCATCATGGTGACGCATGACCCTGTAGTAGCCCGCATGGCTGACCGCCGCATTGAGCTGCATCACGGTCGTATTGCCTCGATGGAAACCTTCTCCATGGTCGATGAATTGCAGATCGACGAGGTGCTCGAGACCATCTGGGTATTGGAAGAACACGGAGAATCGGCGGAGGTGGACCGCATGCAGGTGCACGGCGCGGTCCCTGTCGGTCTTTTGGTCGAACGAATGGTTCACGCGGGATTAGTTACAGCGACGCCGCATCCTCCGGAGATTCACGAGCATAGGACGATTCATAATCCCTGCCACGAAGAACTGACTTCGGTGGGATATTCGACGGCGGAAGGCAGCTACGTGGTCGAGATGACAGCACGCGGGCGGCAACGAGCCGGAGACATTATCCGCCGCCACCGGCTGACCGAGCGGTTCTTCACGGACAGCCTGCACATGGAAAACGAAAGCGAAATCGCCGAGCAGGCCTGCAAATTCGAACACATTCTTTCGCAGGAAGCTACGGATAAGATCTGCTCGTTTTTAGGACATCCGACGACGTGTCCGCACGGCGCGCCAATTCCTCCCGGGCCGTGTTGTGGAGCAAGATTCGTTGAGCAAGTGGCTGCTGAAAACTCGCTGGCCGAGCCCAAGCGCTAACGCCCTTCTTATCAATCATTTAGAGAATCACTTACTGGCATTGTCATGCCGGAACCAGAGCGGCAAGACGGCTCCTGCGAAATGACTAGATTGTCCGGGCCCCGGAACGCTATACTGACCGCGCATTGCTGGAGGAACTTCTAAATGAAACGCGCCTTCTGTGTCGCTGCTCTGGTCTTGATGATGTGCTGGACTTCCCTTGCCCAAACGAATGCAGCGGACAGCCCCGCGTCCAAAGAAGACATTCAGCGGTATCTGGATGCCGTGCATTCTCACGACATGATGAAGAAGGTGGTCACGGCCATGACCCAGGGTATGCATTCGATGTGGCATGAGCAGTTCCTCAAACATAAGGACGAGCTGCCGGTTGACTACGAAACCAAAATGAATGCACGAATGGACGATATGCTCCAGAACATGCCATTTGACGAAATGATGCAGGCCGCAGCCCCGGTGTATCAAAAACACCTCACCAAAGGCGATGTCGACAACCTCGTCGCATTCTACGCTTCCCCAACCGGCGCAAAGATGCTGCGCGAAATGCCCGACATCATGGCCGAATCGATGCAGAGCATGATGCCAGTCATGACCAAGTACATGGAAAAGGTCCAGCAGAGACTGCAAAAGGACACCGAAACCATGATTGCAGAATCTAAGAAAAAGGCGGGCGAGAAGTCTGCGACCCAGAACTGAATCTACCCAGCGGCTGATTCTCCGCGTGGCTCGATAGTTGAAAAATTCCCTCGTGCCCAGACCGTGCATTGGCGTCTTTGATTCCGGCTTGGGCGGGTTGACCGTCCTCAAGGCGCTTGCCTCGGTTGTTCCGGATGCGGATTACCTCTACTTTGGCGATACCGCGCGGCTACCCTACGGCTCGAAATCCGCGGAAACCGTGACGCACTACGCGCTGGATGCGGCCAAGCATCTGGAGGGGATGGGCGCGGAAATGCTGGTAGTTGCTTGCAATACCGCGACGGCGCTTTCTCTCGATGCCATCACCAAGGGATTGCAGATTTCGGTAGTTGGCGTAATTGAGCCAGGGGCACAAGCTGCGGCACAGGCTTCAAAGAAAAAGAAAGTCGTCGTGATCGGGACCGAGGCTACAGTCGCCAGCCACGCGTACCAGAAGGCTTTGCGATTGCTTGGGATTGATTCGCACGAGAAAGCCTGCCCTTTGTTTGTTCCTTTGGTGGAAGAAGGCTGGTCCGAACATTCCGTTACCGACCAAGTGGCGCGGATTTATCTCGATGAAGCGTTTGCTGGCGATTTTCGCGACGCGGATGTGTTGGTGCTGGGGTGTACGCACTATCCTTTGCTCAAGCCGGTCCTCCAGCGTCTCGAACCCAAAGTAACAATTGTGGATTCGGCGGAGTCGACAGCTCGCACCGTGGCCGCGAAACTCTCCCCACCAGCGAACCCCGGCGGCCAACCTGGAATGCGTTTCATGGCGACGGATTCAGTGGAGAAGTTTCGGCGCCTGGGAGGCAAGTTCTTAGGCCGCGAAATCTTGGCGGTGGAGCATGTGGATTTGAAGGAATGAGCCGACCGTCGGGAGCAATACCCCCCCTAACTTATTGAAAATAAACATACTAGCGGCATCGCCCTCAAGTGCCTTGACCCTGAACGGAACCCAGGCATAGACTCAAAGTGGAACAGATTATGACCAGCCAACCAGACCGACGCCTCGAAACTTTGAAATCTGCTCCTCTCGATACCTGGATCGCGCTATCGGAGGACGAAAGCAAGATTGTCGCGACGGGCGCGTCGTATGAAGAAGTCGTCAGAAATAGTGAAATTGCTGGCATTTCGGACCCAATCTTGATGAAAACTCCGAAAGTCTGGATGCCCCTTCACGTGTGAGCTTTACACTTCCCTACAAAAGCTTTCCCGATGGTCAAGGCGGTAGTTTTTATTCCGTCATTCTCCCGGTAAGTATCGCGCTTCCCGCAAAGAACTCCCCTCGATCCAAACGTTTTGAGGCCTGTATCGACTCTGGCGCATCGACCTGCTTGTTCCACTCCTCTATCGGACGAGCCTTGGGGTTTGCCATCGAGCAAGGCGAATTGCAGGAGACCATGGGCATCAGTGGCCCCAGCAACATCTACATGCACGACGTGGCCATGTATGCGCCGGGCGGCGTCATCATGGTGCGCGCAGGTTTTTCCGCCGACCTGCCCATCTCAGGCCTTCTCGGAATGTCAGGGTTCTTTGACCACTTCAAGATCACGTTCGACCCGACCGCTCGCGCGTGTACCCTGGATCGGATATTCTCCGCATAATTTTTGAGGAGCTTCTTCGATGAACAGACGAGAGCAATGGCGATCAGTCCTGCACGCCGAAGCGAAGTTGTGGAATGCAAAAACCTACTCACAACTCGTGTCTGAACTCAAGGAAGAACAGGTTTACGAGGTTCAGCATGAAGGCAACCCATATCAAGTCGAAGTCGAGATTCTCGAGAACACAAATGCCTATCTGCACTATGTAATTTCAGTCGATGACGGCAGCATCCCCGCGTCTTTTCAGCCTATGAGCGAAAGTTTCATCTGCGAGAAGCCTGGCAAGTCCAAGCTGACGACTCCCTAGACAACGTCAACTATTAGACGCCCTTCCCTCCTCATCCCTATAATCAAGAATTACCCCTACACGGAGATAACCGCTGAGTGCCGCCAGAATCCAAAGACCTCACGAAATTCGACCTGAAGTCCACGCTGAACCTGCCGAAGACCGATTTTCCCATGAAGGCGAACCTGCCGAAGAATGAGCCTGCGCTGCTGGAGCGCTGGGCGGGGATGCGGATTTATGACCGGATTCGGGAGGCGCGCAAGGGGCAGGCGACCTACGTGTTGCACGACGGGCCTCCGTATGCCAATGGGCCGATTCACCTGGGCCACGCGCTGAACAAGTGCCTGAAAGATTTTATTGTGAAGTCGAAAACCATGGCTGGTTTCGACGCGCCCTACGTCCCCGGATGGGACTGCCACGGACTGCCGATTGAAATCAAAGTGGATCAGATGCTGGGCGGCAAGAAGCTGCAAATGCAGCCACTCGACGTGCGCAACGCGTGCCGCGAGTATGCCGCTAAATTTCTGGATCTGCAAAGCGCCCAGTTCCAGCGCCTCGGAATCTTTGGCGAGTTCGAGCATCCCTATTCGACGATGACGCCGCAGTACGAGTCCGTGATTCTGGAGACGTTCTACAAATTCTTCGAGAACGGGTTCGTCTACAAAGGGCTGCGCTCCACCTACTGGTGCATTCACGACGAAACGGCGCTGGCCGAGGCAGAAGTGGAATACGAGAACCACACCAGTCCGACCGTGTGGGTGAAGTATGCGCTGCATTCGGATGCCGCGAAGATTGATCCGGCGCTGGCCGATGCCGCGAAGAAAACGGGCAAACCGGTTTCGACGATCATCTGGACGACGACTCCTTGGACGCTGCCCGCATCGATGGCTGTGGCATTCCATCCGGACGAGGAATATGTAGGGGTTGAAACTGATAAAGACATCTTCATCATTGCCGAACGCTTGTCGAAGGCGACGGCGGAGAAGTGCGGATTCAGCGCGGATAAGGTGGTTGCGCGGTTCCCGGGCCGCGCCGTGGAAGGCTCACTGTTTAAGCATCCGTTTCTGCCTTGGGAGGAGCGCAAGGTCGTTGGTGTGCTGGCCGACTACGTCACGATGGACACCGGCACCGGCGTGGTCCACACGGCTCCGGCGCACGGCGCGGACGACTTCAACACGGGCGTGAAGTACAAGATTGATCCGGTGTGCAATGTGGACGGTGCTGGCGTGCTGCGGAATGGGCTGCCTGAATACGACGGACTCAAGGTGTTCAAGGCAAATCCGGTCATTGTGGAATTGCTGAGGTCACGCGGCGTGTTACTGCATGACGAAAAATTGCAGCACTCCTATCCACACTGCTGGCGCTGCCACAACCCGATCATTTTCCGAGCAACCGAGCAGTGGTTCATCCGTATGGATACGCCGACGGACGCAGGCAAGACTTTGCGCACACGGACGCTGGAAGAAATCAAGAAGGTAAAGTGGGACCCCGCCTGGGGCGAAGACCGCATCGCCAACATGATCGCCACTCGCCCCGACTGGTGCATCTCGCGTCAACGTATCTGGGGCACGCCGATTGCCGTGTTCCTCTGCACCAGCTGCGGCGATTCCGTGAAAAGTCCGGAGACGAATCGCAAAGTAGCGAAGTTGTTCGCGGAAAAGGGTGCGGACGCCTGGCACACGCCCGAAGCGGACACGCTGCTACCTGCGGGCACAAAGTGCGCCCAGTGCGGCTGCATGACGTTCAAGAAAGAAATGGACATCATCGACGTGTGGTTCGAGTCCGGATCGAGCCACGCTGCGGTGCTCGGTCACACGGCGAATCTGCCTTGGCCAGCGGATTTGTATCTTGAGGGCGGAGATCAGTACCGCGGCTGGTTCCACTCTTCCCTGCTGTGCGCAGTCGGCACACGCAATGCGGCGCCCTATCGCGGGGCGGCGACGAACGGCTGGACGCTCGACGAGCAAGGCCGGGCCATGTCAAAATCCTTGGGCAATGGCGTGGAGCCGGTCGAGATCACTGAAAAACTGGGCGGAGAAATTGTCCGCCTGTGGGTCGCCTCGGTCGATTTCCGCAACGACGTGGCCTGTTCGGACAACCTCATGCAGCGCGTGGCGGAGAACTATCGCAAGCTGCGCAACACGTTTCGCTACATCCTGGGCAACCTGGGCGACTTCGATCCGGCGCGGGATGCTGTTCCATTTAACGAGTTACAGTCGCTGGATCGCCATGCGCTGCGGCAAACGGCAGCCGTAGCTGCGGAGATCACGGACTGGTACAACGAATTTGCCTTCCACAAGATTTACCAGCGCATCATGCAATTCTGCGCCGTTGATTTGAGCGCGGTGTATTTCGATGTGCTCAAAGACCGTTTGTACACGGCGGCTCCGAATTCACCGGCGCGGCGTTCAGCACAGACAGCAATCTGGAAGATTGGCGAAGCACTCGCGCGGCTCCTGGCACCCATCATGGCATTTACGTGTGATGAAGTTTGGCAGTATCTGCCTTCGGTGACCGGGAAAACGGAAAGCGTGCATCTGGCAACCTTCCCTGTAGCAGCGGATTTGCTTGGGACCAGAGGAACCACGGGCGGAACTATTGACGACAAGGCTGAGCAGGAGGACTGGGCCACCTTGCTGCAAGTCCGGGAAGAGGTCTTGAAGGCGCTCGAAACAGAAAGAACCAACAAGGTGATCGGCGGCGGCCTCGAAGCGCAGGTGAAACTCACTGCGCCTGATCCTGTGTATTCCGTCCTGGCACGCCACGCGGAAGAGCTGCGCTATCTGTGGATTGTTTCCGCTGCCCGTGTGGAAAAAGCGGCGGCAGTCAGCGTCCAGGTGAGCAAAGCCGACGGCGTGAAGTGCGAGCGTTGCTGGAACTACTCAACCCACGTGGGCGAAGACACGGCCTACCCTACGGTGTGCGAGCGGTG
>JAYTQD010000740.1:0-6177 GCA_043746935.1 Acidobacteriaceae bacterium
TTCGTAAGCAATACCGCTTCCGGCAAACTTCGTCCCTGCGCCAGATGACACGCCAACGCGGTAGCAAAGGCACATCCAGTCCCATGCGTCGAAGTCGTAGCCAGCCGCGGTGACTGGAACACCTCAAACTCAAACGCCCCCGAGGGCGTAGTGAAGCCCAAAACGTCAATCGCCTTCTCCAGGTGCCCCCCGGTCACGACAACGTTAGCCGCGCCCATCTCGTGCAAACACTCCGCCGCAACCCGCATCTCGCCTGGGTTTGTGACCGTAAGTCCAGTCAAATGAGCAGCTTCGTCAATATTCGGGGTCAGGGCCGTAGCCAGCGGCAGCAACCGCTCCACCAAAATCGCCGCCCCTGCCGGCTCTAGCAGCACTGCCCCGGATGACGACCGCAGCACCGGATCCAGCACAATGTTCGGCAGCCGATGTTCTTCCAAAAAACCCGCCACAGCCGCAGCCACCGACCGGTCCGCCAACATCCCTATGTGTACAGCAGCAATGGAGATATCCCGCGCCAGCTCCTCCAAAGTCTCCAGTACCAGGGCAGGGGAGACCGATTCAGTCCGCCGCACCCCACTCGTCGATTGCACCGTCAACGCCGTAATACACGCCACCCCATAGCAACCCTGTGCCGCGATGGTCTTGATATCCGCCGTGACCCCCGCCCCAGAAGAGGGGTCAAATCCGGCGATGGTGAGCACCACGGGTGGTGTTGGCGACATAACTCTCTGACTGTATCTGAAATTCCCCCGAGGGCAAGTCCCTTGCTGGGACGGGGTACAGAGGTACCCTGCGAAATATTTCTCGCCTGCGTATCAGTACTCAAGAGTAACCACCGAAGGCGGGTGACCCCGTTCAAGTTGCTGATTCCAATCTTCTTAGGCAAAAAATGTAGTTAAGTTATTTGTAATCATACATATACATTCATATCGGAAAATTTTACTAGAGCAGTAAATGATATTTAAATCATGTATTTACATATATATAGCTACAAATTATAATGTAATACATTAAGTAATATATTACTGATTGTTGAAAAGTAATGCACACACGCATTACGATCCAGCCTTGACTTAACTTGCCGCACCCCTTTACCATTTGTGAATACCAAGACACGAACCAGCCGGGATCAGCATCGGCTGCTGACTTTGAACCAATGAGGTGAGTGCTATGCGAAGACCTATAGCTTACGGACTGGCGCTGTTCCTGTCGTTGACCAGCCTGGGAGCCACGCACAGGCCCGATCAAGCGCAAGCCAGCATTACGGGAGTGAAGTCCGAAGCCAAGCAGAAGCAGACTCTGGCCGGGAGTAAGGGCATGTCTGAACGAGTAATGTCTGCCCGTAACCACCCTTATGAGGTAGGCACCGCTTCTTGGTATGGAGAATTTTTCCAGGGGCGCACGACCGCTAGCGGCGAGCCCTACGATATGAACGACCTTACCGCCGCCCACCCTTCGCTTCCTCTGGGAACTCGGGTTCGGGTGACCAACCTGCGGAACGGCAGGGCGGTTATCCTGCGCGTCAACGACCGCGGACCGGTGGTCGACGGACGCATTATTGATGTTTCTTACGGCGCGGCTCAGATTCTTGGCATGAGTGGGACCGGGGTTCAGCGGGTACGGCTGGATCTGGCTCCTGAACGCAGGACCAAAGCCGTCCAGGCGGCGATTCAGAGGGCTTCCATCAGCCCGGCTCTGGAGCGTCAAATTCTCGCGCGTAGCTTGCGCATGGCGCAGCGGCCTGCTCCGCAAACGCTGGCGCTGCTTCGCTAGTAGATTCCCCACCCAAAAACTCAGTACACTCGAAGGTATGACGGATGCGCGTGAGCGCTTAATCATCGCCTTGGATTTGCCTACCGCGGCGGAGGCTAGGAAACTAGTCTCCGCCGTGGGTGACGCCGCGGTGTTTTACAAGGTAGGGAAGCAGCTCTTTACCGCCGAGGGGCCGCAGGTGGTGCGCGACCTGACTGCCTCCGGACGTAAAGTCTTTCTGGACTTGAAGTTCCACGACATTCCCAACACGGTCGCCGGGGCGGTTGGCGAAGCCGCCAAGCTGGGTGTGGACATGTTGACGGTACACGCCTCGGGCGGCGGCAAAATGCTGCGCGCCGCCGTGGAAGCTGCCAAAGCCCGCCCGGGCATGGCGGTGCTGGCGGTCACGGTTCTGACCAGCCTGGACGACGACGACCTCGACAAGATTGGCGTGCGCGGGCACGTTCTCGATCAGGTACTGCGGCTGTCGGCGATTGCACTGGCCGATGGCTGCCAGGGCATCGTAGCCTCAGCCCGCGAGGCGCGGCAGCTTCGCGCTGAGTTAGGGAAAGATTTTCTTCTCGTGACCCCGGGCGTGCGTCCCAAGGGGTCGCCCGCTGGAGACCAGGCCCGCGTCGTAACCCCCGCCGAAGCCTTGGCGGCTGGGGCATCGCATATTGTGGTGGGAAGGCCGATCACGGGAGCGAGCGACCCGGCGGCTGTGGTGCGGGAGATTTTGGCGGGGATGGGATAGCGGACTGCAGTGCGCATAACCCCGTCCCAAACCTAGAAAAATGGGGAGGGGTGGGCACCATTGTGCCCCAACTTGACGCCCAAGAAGTTCCAAAAATGTGCAAAGGCCTGCACTTTTTCGGCGAAAAGCTGGACCCTTCCAAAATCTTGTCAAGCCCCCTTCGGCGCGATTTTCCTGGTAAGTTCCGCATTCCAAACCAGATATAAATTCCAAAAACATGTCAATTTACCCGGTTGACCATGCTATCCTATACTTAAGAGTAGATTTTGCGGATTTCTGAGGCGCGATCCTGAATTTTCGGGACTGCGCCTTTCGTGTTTTCCGCCCTTACAGGAGCGTTTTATGAGCCGGACAACTCGTCAAGGGGACGTTGCGGAAACGGCCTTTCTGGCCCGGGCTACGAAAGAGGGTTTTCGGGTTTGCAGTCCGTATGGCATCGGTTGCCGATATGACTCGATTCTGGACAATGGGCTGACCCGGTTTCTGATCCAAGTGAAGTCGACGAGGCAGTTGAAGCGAAGAGACGTCTACATTGTCCACTCGGATCGGGTTTTAGGGAGCCGTTTCTCGCCACGTGTGCCTTATGCGGAATCGGAGGTCGATTTTATTGTGGCGTATGTAATTCCGGAGGATACGTGGTACATCATCCCGATTCAGGCGCTGCGGGGGCGAAGAACCATGTATCTGTATTCGCGGGATCACAAGAGGAGGCACATGGGAGTGTGGGAGGCGTTCCGGGAGAAGTGGGACCTGTTCGAGCAGCATCAGACGCCCGACGTGGTGAAGTTGATGGAGCGGATAGCGGCGGAACGGGCGGAAGGGAAGGCGCTCAGAGGCCCACGCAAGAGAAAAGAGGGTTTGGCGATACCCTGATCGGATGTTAGGCGCGGAAGGCGGCCTGGTGGGATTCGATGAGGTCGCGGATGCGTTGGGCATCGGCTTTGGTGTGGCCGTGGCTGGTGATGGGGTCGGTGCCGCTGGAGGACTCGATGCGAATGTCGGCAAAGACCATCCCGGTGGAGATGTGGACGGAGGCGACCTTGGAGATGGCGATGCTCTCTTCATTGCTGCCGAACAGGCGCAACTTCACGCGGCTGACCCGCTGTGAGCTGACGACGAGCTTGGTGGGGAAGAGGAAGTTGCCCTTGGTCCAGCGGCTGGCTGCGAAGGTTTCGGGTTGGGGGGTGGGGGGCAAAGTGGACATGGGGTTATGGTACGCCGGGGCGGGGGAAACCGGGGACCTTCCGTCTGTCCTCGGGGTTCCCGAGCGAGATCAAAAGCCTAGGCCACCCACCGAGTTGGGTATCTTCCTTGACAACCTGACGAGCTATGTTCTTACCATAGAATTTGTAGATACACGAGGGGCCTGAAAATGAAACCCGGAATGGCAAGTCTGATTCTGGCATGTGTCGTCTGTGCGTCAGCCCAGAAGCTGACTGTCAAGATAGTCAATCGCCAAGACAACGACACGGACTACACGTACGTCGTGCCCGGATATTTCAATTCGCAGTCCGATTCAAACGCAAACTGCTACGCCGACGGTAGTAACGTGAACTGCACGGGTTCAAGCACGACCAGCGGCGTGGTGACGCCCGCTCACCAGGTGTCGTATCACGTTAAGGGAGCGACATTTACGCTGCAATTGCCCGACGGCCGCGCAGCTGTGGTCAACTGCGAAAGCAAGTTTAAGGAGCGTATGGCAGGTCCACAGGGCAATAAGAGGAGCTGCCGGATACCGCTCGTGGACGAGATTCAAGCTGATTTTCACGGTGACAACGCGAAATTGATGTGGGTGGTAAGCCTCGACGGAAAGAAGATGCAATCGGAGACGTACAAGATCATTGCAATTCTGGACAAGCCTAAGAGCAGCCCAAACTCATCAGGGTTGCATCCAGAGCGAGGGCCACCCGCCAGAAAGTGCTCCTAAAGGCGGCTCTTACACAGCGCCGCTGATTGCGAAGTTTGGAGGTCTACGTATGGGAGTTGGCGCGGGAGACAAGGTGTTAGCGGAAGCCCCCAAGCTCTTTGTGTCGTATAGCTGGACAGATGCTGATCACGAGGCCTGGGTATTGGCCTTGGCCACAGATCTTCGTGAATCCGGCGTTGACGTCATCCTCTACAAGTGGGATCTGAAAGAAGGGCACGACGCGCATGCTTTTATGGAGCAGATGGTCACCGACCCAAGAGTCAACAAGGTTATCCTCATCTGTGACAAGACCTACGTTGACAAGACAGACGGAAGGACTGGGGGTGTCGGAACGGAAGCGCAGATTATCTCTAGTGAAATTTACGAGAAGCAGGCGCAGGACAAGTTCGTTGCCATTGTGAGAGAACGAACCTGTGACGGAAAAGCCTATCTTCCCGTCTATTACCGCTCTCGAATCTACATCGATTTGAGCGACCATACTGTTTTTTCCGAGGGTTTCGAGAAGCTCCTCCGATGGGCGTTTGACCAACCTCTTTACCAAAAGCCAGGGTTGGGCACGAAGCCAGGCTTTCTCATAAATGAAACAGAGGGCGCCATCTCGCTGGTTACGTCTTCTCGGGCAAAGCGCGCTGTTGAAGCGCTAAGAAACGGCCGGCCATACGCGGTTTCAGCGACGGCAGAATACTTCGATCTCTTATGTGCTGAGCTTGAGAAGTTCAGGATCGATCCGACATCGGATCCGTTCGACGACGCGGTAGTAAAGAATATCGCTTCGTTCGTGCAATATCGCGATGAGGCGATTGGAGTATTCGATAGCCTTGCTGCTAACGCGACTACCATCGACACTCGAAGGGTGCTCCAGCGTTTCTTTGAGCAACTGATTCCATATTTGTCCTGCCCCGAGAATGTAACCACCTCTCGCAACTGGGATTGGGATAATTTCCGGTTCATAGTCCATGAGCTGTTCTTGTATGGATTGTCGTCACTAATCCGCCACGAACGGTTTGAAGCTGGGGCTCATCTCATGAGCAGCAGTTACTACGTTCCAAGCCGAGCCCGTCAAGGAAAAGATCCAATGGTTTCATTTGGTGTGTTTAGGAGTCACATGGATTCTCTCGCGTCTCGCAACCAAAGACTCAATTTACGGCGACTCTCTCTCCGTGCGGACCTTTTGAAGGAGCGATGTACGGGGACTGGGATAGAGTTTCGCCACATCATGCAAGTTGATCTAGTGTTGTTTCTGCGTTCCGTAGTGGACAAGAGCGCACATTGGTTTCCTGAGACGCTTCTATACGATCTTGACGGTCCGCTGGAACTGTTTGCGCGATCACGATCAAAAGCCTACTTTGACCGGGCAAAGATTCTGCTGGGAATCGACAACAAAGAGTCCCTCTCCCTTGTATTGAAATCGCTTGCGGAGGACCCGCGGCGCAATCCGAGTTGGCAATACGAGTCGATCAACCTAACTCAGTTGCTTGGATTCGAAGCGATTGCTACGTTATCGTAGACCACGGCGGGTGGCCCTGGCTTTTGTACTCTTTACACCCACCCGGACGAGGGGTGCCCCGTTCTTCGCGCACTTTGCGAAGGGCGGGAGTTGTGAAGTTGGAATACTCGTGGTTTGTTCCACATTGTAACTCTTGCTTCGAAGAGCAGATTCCTCCCGTTGGTCGGAATGACAAGACTTGGGGGAGAGAAAGGGTTCGACAAGTACGCGGAGTGAAGGGTGTGGGGGTCCTTCGAC
>JAYTQD010000741.1:0-2321 GCA_043746935.1 Acidobacteriaceae bacterium
ATTGCCAGCGATCTAGTTGCCCAAGCAGAACACGATCCTGAAACCGTCTGCATCTTCATTACTACGTCGCGAGTTTTGGCCAAGCAGGTGGAAAGAGAAGTGTCCTGCCTCGCTGCAGACAATTCCATCGCCCGCGAAGCGCTACAAAACAACGGCGTGATCTTGATCGCATCGTCCCGCAATCAAGCGATGCAATGGGCCAACCAGATTGCTTCCGAACATCTAACGGTGGAAGAACGCGATTTGCCGTTGGTGCGGAATGCTGGCTCGGTCTTCGCCAGCGCCCACTCCGCGCAGGCTGCCGGAGACTACATTGTTGGTTCCAATCACGTGCTGCCAACAGCAGGCGTCGCCCGTTCGCGCGGCGGGCTCACGGTTCTCGATTTCGTGAAAGTGATTACCGTGCAGCAGCTCACCCAGCAAGGCATTCGTCGAGTTGGGCCGGCGGCCATCCGGCTGGCAGAAGCAGAAGGCCTCACTGCCCATGCCGAGTCTCTTCGCGTGAGAGTCCGCCATGCTTAAAGCACGCCAGGCCATCCAAGCGCTCAAGGAATACAACCCGCCACTCGGAGACCGCTCCGGTCTGCGCCTGGACTTCAACGAAAACACTGTTGGTGCTTCGCCGCGAGTGCTCCGTCGCTTGCAGCAGCTCACTCTCGAAGACCTAGCCCGCTATCCTGTCCGCGAGCCGGTAGAGGCGCAAGTTGCCTCTTTCCTCGGGCTGCAACCAGAAGAAGTGCTCCTCACCAACGGCGTTGATGAAGGCATTCATCTCCTCTGCGAGACCTATCTGGAGCCGGATGACGAAGCCATCATCGTCGTCCCCACCTTCGCCATGTATGAAATCAGCGCCGCTGCCACTGGCGCGCGGGTAGTTCGGGTTCCGGCACGCGGTGACTTCAGCTTTCCATTCGAAGCAGTACTAGCCGCCATCACCCTCCAAACCCGCCTGATTGCCGTTGCCAACCCCAACAACCCCACCGGCACGCTCGTCACAGCCGAAGGACTGCTGCAAATCGCGAATGCAGCTCCTCAAGCCGCTGTTTTACTCGACGAAGCCTACTACGAATTCTGCGGACAAACTCTGTTGCGCTCCATCCGTAACCACTCCAATGTTTTCGTAGCCCGTACATTCTCCAAAGCCTACGGACTCGCTGGCCTGCGCGCAGGAGCATTAGTTGGCCCCGCTGCTCAGATGCGCATGGTTCGTCGCGCCTGCTCCCCCTACAACGTCAACGCCGCTGCCCTGCTAGCTCTTACGGAAGCTCTGCAAGACCAGGAGTATGTCTGCCAATACGTTGGCCAGGTTCAACGTGGACGAACTCTTCTCCAGCAAGAATTCCAATCACGCAGGATTTCGTTCTGTCCCAGCCAGGCTAATTTCGTCCTGGTCCACATCGGCTCAGTCCACTCTGCCTTCGTCTCGGCCATGAAACAGCGTGGAATTCTAGTGCGCGATCGCTCCGCTGACCCAGGTTGCGACGGCTGGGTCCGCATCACACTGGGCTCCGAAGCTCACACGGAAACACTGCTGGCCACGCTCCGCCAAGTCCTGACCGAACTCAAAATCACTCCCGGAGTAGTCGCATGAGAAAGGCTCGCATTGAGCGCAATACCAACGAGACCCGCATCAATCTGACGTTGAATATCGATGGACGAGGCCAGTATCAAGTCTCCACCGGCATTCGCTTCTTCGATCACATGCTCGAACTCTTCGCTCGCCACGGCGGCTTTGATCTCCGCTTGCAAGCCAAGGGTGATCTCGACGTAGACCAACACCACACGGTGGAAGACGTAGGTATCGCCCTGGGTGAGGCTTTCGACAAAGCTCTTGGCAACAAGCTCGGCATCCTCCGCGCCGGATACTTCGTCATGCCCATGGACGAAACTCTGGGCCTCGCCGCCGTCGACTTCGGTGGCAGAGCAGTCGCGGTCGTCGACACAAAAGTCCGCCAACGCCTGGTCGGCGATCTACAAACAGAACTAGTCCACGACTTCTTCGAAGGCTTTGCTCGCGGCGCCCGCGCCAATGTTCACGCCCGCGTTCTCCAGGGCCGCTCCAACCATCATAAGATCGAAGCCCTCTTCAAAGCCTTCGCCCGCGCCCTGCGAGCCGCCTGTTGGCGCGACCGCCGTCTTGCCAAAATGTTGCCCAGCACCAAAGGCCTCCTGTGATCGCCATCGTTGACTATCGCGTCGGCAACCTTACCTCGGTCAAGAAGGCGCTCGACCGCGTTGGTGCTGAGTCCTTCGTCACCTCCGACCCGGCTGCCATCGCCAGAGCGGAGAAAATCGTCCTACCCGGCGTAGGCCACTTTGCC
>JAYTQD010000742.1:0-6164 GCA_043746935.1 Acidobacteriaceae bacterium
CCCACAACCTCGCCTTCGCGAAAGGAAGTAATCTCCATCTCCTTCCCACAAGCCCCGCGAATCGCATTCTGAATCGCAATCGCTGTCCCCGATGGCGCATCTTTCTTATGCACATGATGCCGCTCAAAGATCTGCCCGGTATACCCATGCTGCGTCGCCGCCGACGCAGTCCGCGCGATGTCCAGAAAAAGATTCACTCCAACAGAAAAATTCGCGCCGAAGAGAAACGCGCTATCCGATTTTTCCACCAGAGCCTTAACCTCATGCATCCGGTCATACCAACCCGTAGTCCCAACCATGATCGGCTTCCCCGCGATCACGCACGCCGCGACATTGTCCATCACCGCGAGAGGTGTCGTGAAATCGACTACCGCATCAATCCCGCGCAACCGCTCCACCGTCAGCGCCGCTCCTTGCGGATTCTCCGCCGACCGCACCAGCTCCACCTCATGATGCCGGTCACACGCCACCTCCGCCACCAGCGACCCAGTCTTACCCGCTCCCAGAAGAAGAAACCGCATCCGCACAGTGTAAATCCCGCCGGGGCATGCCGTCGCTTACGCACCCGTGGATTCCCAAACAGGTTTGTCATCCCGACCAACGGGAGGGATCTGTAGTTCCCAGCCACGTCCCTGGATCTCGATCTGTTATCCTTCCACGATGGCTGCCAAAATCCTCGTTCTCTACAAACAACCGTCCGACGTCAGCGCCTTTGACAAATACTATTTCGAGACTCACGCTCCCATCGCGCGCAAGCTCCCGCGTCTGCGCAGCATGAAGTTCAATGCGGGCCCAGCCATGGCAATTGCAGGCATAGCACCGCATTTGATTGCGGAATTGGAGTTCGACACCATGGCGGACTTGCAAGCGGCGATGGCATCTCTCGAGGGGCAAGCAACCGCAGCGGACCTCCAGAACTTTGCCCAGGACCCGACGGTGTTGATCTACGAAACCCGCCCCGACAAGCCTGAATAAAGCTCTTCGTGGGGACGGCCGCCCCCGGCCGTCCAGAGCGCAGCTCCGCGTTTGAGCAGCGGAACTAGGCAAACACGGCGGGATCCAGATCCGAGAAAAATTCCTTGTGCAGCCTCTGCACCACATCCACCATGTCGTCCTCTTCCACCACAAACGTCAGATTGATCTCGGAAGCGCCCTGAGAAATCATGCGCACCTTGATGTTGCCCAGCGCGCCAAATACCTTGGCGACAATCCCTGGTGTCTCACGAATATTTTCGCCCACCAGACAAATCAAGGCTTTCTTTCCCTCATACTTCACATCCGCCAGCTTCCCCAAATCAGCGGCCAGCGCGGGAATGCCTTCGCTCGAATCCACAGTCAACGACACGCTGACGCCAGAAATCGACACCGCGTCCACAGCAAGGTTGTGCTTGTCAAACGTATCAAAAATAGAACGCAAAAAACCTTGCGTTGACAAGCTCCGCGCCGCGGCCACGTCCACCAGGTTGACCCGCTTCTTCACCGCAATCGCCTTGAACGTATTACGGCATGGTGGAGCCGTAGCCTGCACGCAAGTCCCTTCGCGCTGCGGATTGAGCGAATTCCGCACGTACACAGGAATATTCCGCTGTATGGCGGGCAGCACCGTCGCCGGGTGCAGAACCTTTGCTCCAAAATAAGCGAGTTCGGCGGCTTCCTCGAAGCTGATGAACTTAATCCGCCGCGCCTGCGGAACCAGATTCGGGTCGGTCGTCATCATGCCGTCCACATCAGTCCAAATTTCAATGCGACTAGCGGCGAGGCCGGCACCGGCAATGGCAGCCGAAAAATCCCCCCCACCTCGGCCAATGGTGGTCGTTACGCCCTGCCGCGTTGCGCCGATGAAGCCCCCCATCACAGGGACTTGACCTTTCTCTACTAGAGGCGCGACCCGCGTGCGAAAACGCTCGTAGGTTTCCTCGAATTGCGGCACAGCCCGCGTATGCGTGTTATCCGTCACCAGCAGGTCGCGCGCGTCCACGTGAATCGCCTGCACGCCCCGCGCTTGCAATGTCGAAGCAACGATCTTACTGGAAAGACGTTCTCCAAAAGAAACAACCAGATCGCTCGTCCGCGGCGTGATCTCGCCTACGGCGGCAATTCCCCGCAGCAACTCATCCAAGGCGTCAAACTCGGCTTCCAGTTCGCTGTGGAACCCCGTAAACACGCTCGTCCCCAACAACTCACTCGCGGTATTGTAGTGTCGCTCGCGCAGTCCCCGCGCCAGATCGAGCGCCCCATCCCGATCACCATCGCCCGCCACGCGGCCAACCGCGAGCAAAGCGTCCGTCACCTTGGAGAGCGCGCTCACCACTACGACAGGTTTTTCCGGCAACCTTCCGCGCACAATCGCAGCCGCGCGGTCAATTGCAGCCGCGTCTTGCACCGACGTTCCGCCAAACTTCATGACGATCATTGCGGGGTAATCATGTGGACAAGTAGCCTTGCGCCTTCAGCAACTCGCCATTGAGCACAGCCGCCCCCGCCGCCCCGCGGATGACGTTGTGCGAAAGTACGGTGAATTTCCAGTCCAGCACCTTGCATGCGCGCAACCGCCCGACGCTCGTTGTCATGCCGCGCCCGCGATCCACATCAATCCGCGGCTGCGGACGGTCCGGCGCGGTTAAATACACCACGGGCTGCTCCGGCGCGGTCGGCAGCTTCAGCTCCTGCGCCACACCGCGGAATGAATTCCACGCCTCGATAATCTCTTCCGCCCTCGCCGTTTTTCCCAATTTCACGGTAATCGACTCCGTATGCCCATCTTCCACGGCAACGCGGTTGCAATGCGCGCTCATGCCGAACGCCGCCGGTACCACCGCCGGTACAAGCGCCGACCCAGCAAGTTTTCCCAGGATTTTCTGCGTCTCCTCTTCCATCTTCTCTTCTTCCTTGGGTATGTACGGCACAACATTGCCCAGAATATCCAAAGATGGAACACCAGGATAACCTGCTCCGCTGATGGCTTGCATCGTCGTCGCCATCACCGTTTGCAGGCCAAACGCCTTTTGCAACGGCGCCAGCGCCAGCACCAAGCCGATGGCCGAGCAGTTGGCGTTGGTCACAATAAATCCACCCGATTTCTTGCGCCACGATTGTGCATCAATCAGCGCCAGATGCTCTGGATTCACTTCCGGAATGACGAGCGGCACGTCGCTCTGCATACGAAATGCGCTGGAATTCGATACCACCGCGCACCCCGCCTCGGCAAAAAGCGGCTCGAGTTCAGCGGCAATCGAAGCATCGAGCGCCGCAAAAATTACTTTCGGCGCGCCCGCAGCGCTGTTCGCCGGAGACATCCGCATCGCGGCAATTCGCTCCGGCAGATCCGTCTTCAAGCGCCAGCGCACAGCCTCACCATACAGCTTGCCTTCCGAGCGGTCCGACGCTGCCAGCCAGGCAATCTCAAACCACGGATGATTTTCCAGCAACTGGATAAAGCGCTGACCCACCACGCCGGTCGCGCCCAGAATTCCTACAGGAGTTTTTTTGTTTTCAGGGGCCACATGGAAATTTTACAACAAGGGTCGTGGAGGCCCCGCCGCCCTCGCCCGTGCAGCTCTCCGAGGGGCTGTTGATCGCGTAGGGGCAGGCGCCCTCGCCTGCCCGTCTTCCCATGTCCTAAGGTACCGTCTTCACTATGCTATTATCGCCTCGCTTTTAGAGAGGACCACCGAATGACGCATCGTTACAAACAAGCCCCCAAGCTCTCATTCTGCTGCTGTCTAGCCCTGCTCCTACTGACCTTCGCTTGCACGCGGCAAATGCCCGATACGCGCGCCGCCGACGAGGCCGCTATCCGCGAAGCCGACGCGCAGTGGTCCAAAACCGCCACCGCGAAAGACCTCGACGGCACGGTCGCGTTCTACGGTGACGACGCAACCGTTCTCCCACCCAACGCTCCGGTCGTGACCACAAAAGCTGGTATTCGCGCATTGTGGGCTACCCTCGTCGCGCCGGCTGTCGACACTTCCTGGCAAGCCACCAAAGTGGAAGTCGCCCGTTCCGGCGATCTAGGCTTTGTGCTCGGCACCTACGTCGTGACCGTGAAGGATGCCCAAGGCAAGCTAACCACCGATAACGGCAAGCTCTTACAAGCTCTTAGAAGTCTGGGAAAAGCAGCCCGACGGCAAGTGGAAGTGCGTGGTGGACACGTACAACTCGGATTTGCCCCTGGCGCCAGCGCCGGAGAGCGCGCCTGCGACGGGAAAGAAGAAGAGCTAAGGTCGCCGAGGGCATCCCATCGCCAAACGCACGGCGTCCGCGATTTCACAGATTTTCGTAGTGCTCAGGGTGCGGAGCGGGTAGCGAGGCTCAATCAAACTCTCTTTGGAAACGGTCGTGATTTCCTCAGCCTTGATCGCCGAAGGATTCACCAATCCCGTTTCGCCGGGCGACAGGGGGATGTGCGTCGGCATTTCCTTTTCCACCGAGCCGGTCAATGGAACGATCAGTATCGTCTTGGCCCTAGGGTTTCGCGTGACGGCGTCCGTTGAAACGACCACCACAGGCCGGGGATTCTTGTCAGGCGGGTCCGTCGGAGGCTTGAAGTACCAAATCTCTCCGCGTTGCGGTGTTCGCTGTGCCATCAGTCCTCAGCAGGGAATTGCGCTTCCCCAGCTTTGCCCCAGGCGTGATCTTCTTCCATTTCCTTCTCCGTCAGCGAATCGTAATACTTCGTAATCGCAGCCGATGTCTGTTCCATTTCACGCGTTTGCTTCTGCTCGCGCAGCAGTTCGTCCAAGGCCGAGGAGGCCGAATCAATCTTCCGCTCTTTCTGAACGGCCTCAACAAAGCGAATGGCTTCGCGGGAAAGGGAGTAGGTCTTCTTTTCTTTGCGGGTCGCTGGCTTGGGCATGGTGTGCTTTCTTGTCTTAAAGTAAGCTTACCATGGTTCATCCATAAAGTATGAAATAGTTTCAGCCGAAAATATCTTGTAAGTATTTGATAATAAACATATTACACAAGGGGTGCCCCGTCCTTTGCGTTTTGTGCAAAGGGCGGGAGTCGAAATGTGGCATAACGAAACGAACCAAGAAGTTGGGTCAGCAGTGTCGCATCCCGCCCTTGCAAAAAACGCAAGAGCCTGTCTTGAGCGGCAGTCGAAGGGACGGGGCACCCGAGATTTCGTTTAGGAAAGAAAGATCAAAACCGCAGAAGGGTCGGCCACCCGCCAAAACGACTCGCTAACGTTCTTGGCGTTGCCAAGAATTAAAATCCAAATTCATCCTGTAGTCCCCGTTGCACTCGACTCTTGACACTGTAAACTAAAATATTTACACTCTGACCATGGTCGGCAGCTTCCGGCACAAAGGCATTGAAGAGCTTTACCGCACTGGCACTACTCGCCGGATTGGTGCCGACCAGGTACGGAAGTGCATACGCATCCTGCAATTGCTGGAAGTAGCGGAGCGGCCCGAGGACATGAACATCGCGGGGCTTCATTTTCACGGTCTGCATGGCAACCCAAAACGCTGGTCTGTCCTCGTGACGGGAAACTACCGCATCACATTCGGCTGGCTCGGCGAAAGCGCCACCGAAATCGACTACGAGGATTATCACTAAAGGGCCACAAAGGGCCATAAGGGGAAGACTATGGAGCGAAAAAAAGGCCTACCGCCCGTACATCCGGGAGAGATTCTCAGGGAAGATATTCTGCCGTCGGTTGGATTGTCCGTGACAGCCGTGGCGAAAGCGCTGGGTGTTTCCCGCCAGATGCTGCACGACATACTGGCCGGACGAAAGCCGCTGTCGGCAGTCATGTGCCTGAAGGTGTCGCGCTTGTTTGGCAGCACGCCAGAATTGTGGATGCGGTTGCAGGCAACTTACGACCTGAAGAAGGCTGAGCAGAATAAAAAGGTGATGGCCCGTGTCGCGAGGATCGTGCCGGTAAAACAAGCCGAAGCAATACTGGCCTGAGTTTCAAACTGCGCTGCCAAAATACTTCCGAATCGCCTCCGCCTGCGCTCTCGTGACGACCGCCGAAAGGGAAGCCGCATCCGCTTCTTTTACCGCTTGCAAGCTCCCAAAATGTTGCAGCAGCCGTCGCGTGGTGGATTCTCCCACGCCGGGGACTTCGCGCAGTTCGGTCGAGCGGTCGCGCATTTGGCGGCGCTTGCGGTGGAACGTGATGGCGAAGCGGTGGGCTTCATCGCGGACCATCTGGA
>JAYTQD010000743.1:0-6164 GCA_043746935.1 Acidobacteriaceae bacterium
AAACAGCTCCTTTCCTTCATCAGCGTGCTGACGCTGACGGTGCTGCTTGCAGGGTTCGCCTTAGTCAAGCTGGCCGCCGTTCATGCGGCTACAGTCGAGATCTCCGAGCACAGAATCCCCGCGATGCAAAGCTTGTCGGATCTCAAAGCGGGACTCTTTCAATACCGTATTTCGGAGATGTCGTATGTTTTTACCGAGGACTCCGACGAACGCGAACTGCGTACGGCCAACATGGAAACCGGGATGAATGCCGTCAAGAAAGCCATTGCGGAACTCGAACTGCAAGTCACGACCCCCGATGAACGCAAGCTTCTGAGTGCGATCCAACAAGATATTAACCAATGCAAGTCGGAAACGCAGACGATCTTAACCATGATCGGCAACAAGAAGACGCCGGATGCAATTGCGGAGGTGCTTGGGTCGGCGCAAGGAAACTTCACGCAGGCGATGGACGACATCCAGGCGGCCCTCGATCTCAAAGTCATGGGCGCAAAGGATGCGAGTCAGGCCAGCGCGAATACCTACAAGAGTTCGCTATGGTGGGTCGTGGGTATGAGTCTGTGTACGGTTGGTCTGGCTCTGTTCCTGGCAGTATTCACGACCCGGCTGATCGCCGGGCCGGTGCAACAGGTGGCGCTGGTGGCGCGGCAAGTGGCCAGTGGTGATCTGACCCACGAAGATTTGAAAATCCATGCCGAGGACGAGATCGGGGAGCTGGCGCGAAGCATCAACGAGATGCAGGCGAATCTCCGCGAAATGATTGGCTCGGTCTCGGCGAGTATCGAGAGGATTGCGACGGCCAGCGAGCAGCTTTCCGCCAATGCTTCTTCTCAGGCGCAGGGCGCGGGGGTACAGAAGGAACGGACGGACCAAGTGGCCGAAGCCATGCAGGGTATGTCTTTGACCGTGGCGGAAGTAGCGGAAAACTCCATCCATGCCTCCGAGGCGTCGCGGAAGGCGGCAGACACGGCGCGGCAGGGCGGGGTGATCGTCGAGGATACCTTGGTAAAAATGCGGGTCATCGAAGATTCGGTGGAGCAGACCGCGAAGAAGGTGGAAGAGCTCGGCAGGAGTAGCAACCAGATTGGCGAAATCATTGGGACCATTGACGATATCGCGGATCAAACCAATTTGCTTGCGTTAAACGCAGCCATTGAAGCCGCGCGCGCAGGCGAGCAAGGCCGAGGGTTCGCGGTGGTGGCGGATGAAGTCCGTAAGCTGGCCGAGCGGACGCGCCGGGCGACAAAAGAAATCACGCAAATGATTCAAACCATCCAGACGGAAACACATGACGCGGTGGAAGTGATGCAATCGGGGACACTCCAGGTCAAGTTGGGAGTGGAATCCACAACCCGAGCGGGCGCCGCTTTGCGGGAGATCATCCAGACCTCCGAGGCCGCAGGGGCCATGGTAGCCGCCATCGCTACTGCCGCTGCTGAGCAGCAAGCTGCGACCGAGGAGATTAGCGCCAATATCGAGCAGATTGCCGAGATTACGCAGGGAGCCGCCGCAGGAGCGGAGGAGTCCGCCAGGGCTGTGCATGAACTTTCTACTCTCGCTATGGATTTGCAGTCGATGGTGGGAAAATTTAAGGTGAGCTGGAACGCAAGAGACAATCCGCCATCCCAATCCTGGTCCGGTGGAGATGGTCAGTCGTTCTCAGACGAGCTGGAGAGTCAATCTGGCGACGCTTCGATCACCGGGCACAATTCCGCGTTTTCCGCGACTGCGCGTTGAAATAACACGAAATTCTGTGCCTGAAATCGAGCGGTTACTTACGGGAGAATTGGTCGGGGCGAGAGGATTCGAACCTCCGACCCCCTGGTCCCAAACCAGGTGCGCTACCAGACTGCGCCACGCCCCGACACTCCGCAGTGATCTTACAATTATAAACGACGCCGAACCTTAGCTTCGTGCAGAACCACTCTGGTGCATCGAATTTTTCGCAAAGCCTCTCGCGGCGCGCCAGCGGTATAATCAACGCTCTCATGTCGCAACGTTATGGACTCGTGGCTTACGTCACGAACCCTGTTGGCCAGTTTGTGGAGACTCTACGCCGGGAGTTGCGTCCCGCCTCGCCCCGAGCCGTTGCTCACTTGACGATTCTTCCGCCTCGCTTACTGCGCGTCAGCGAAGCAGAGGCCCTTGCCGCCTTACAGGCCGTGGGCCAACACACTGCTTTCCATGTAGTTTTAGGTGAGGTAGCAACCTTTCTTCCGGGCACACCGACGGTTTTTGTGGGCGTGGGAGAAGGCTCAGAGCACATGGCGGCGCTGCACCGAATGCTCAACGCAGGTGTGCTGGCATCTTCGGAGACGTGGCCTTATGTGCCCCACCTCACCATCGTCCGGATGGATACGCATGAGGAGGCCCAGTCGGTTGTGCCGCAGGCGCGCGCGCGATGGCAGAGTTACGAAGGTACACGCCGAGTGCAGGTTACCGAGTTGGCTTTTGTTCGCGAAGAGGAAGACCTGACCTGGGTGGATTTGGGTCACATTCCTTTATCTGCTTCGCTGGCGCACCACTAGAACGTCTCAATTTTCCTGCCTCGACTGGGAACCCGCTCGCAGCGAGCTTTCTGAGCACAGCAGCACCAAAGGCCATGGACGTTCTCCATGTTGCCTAACGGCCATTTTCGTCGCTAGATAGAGCTTGAGCGCATTGCGTTCCACGGTGTTGGTCCCCTGGGAGGGTTGTCCAAATGCAAATCGGAGTCTACGGCTCCGGCTATCTGGGTACGGTCGTTTCCGCGTGTCTGGCGGATTTCGGCTCACCCGTCTCCTGCTGCCACGAAGACAGCTCGCGCATGGTGGAAATGTCGCAAGGCAAAGTTCCGTTCCATGAAAAGAACCTAGCCGACATGATTCGTCGCAATGTGCGTTCGGGGCGTCTCTCGTACTCCACCGACATCGACGCATTTGCCCGGAAAGCCCAGATTATTTTTTTGGCGGAAGATGCGAATGAGCATCTTGCTAGCCTGTGTCGCCGTATCGTAGCGTCCAGCCAGAGAGCTCCGATTTTGGTAATCATGACGCCGGGCGCGGTGGGTACAAGCAGCGCGCTCGAAGCCTCGCTGAAAGAAGCCGGTTTGAAAGCTACTCTGGTTACGCAACCTACATTTTTCACCGCTGGATGCGCTGTGGAAGATTTCAATTGGCCCGACCGCATTGTGCTCGGCACGTCGTCGTCCGAAGCGGTGCTGGCGCTAAAACAAGTATTCCATCCGCTGGTCATGCGAGGAGTGCCCGTCATTGTCACCAATCACGAAACGGTGGAGCTGCTGCGTGTGGCATCCACTGCTTTTCTGGCTACGAAAATTTCCTTCATCAACGAAATTGCAAATCTCTGCGAGCGGGTGAATGCCGATGCGATCAATCTTTCGCTGGCTCTCGGCTTGGATAAAAAAATCGCTCCTCGCTGCCTGCAACCCGGAGCCGGCATGGGTGGACTGTTTGCCGAAACCGATATGGATTCGCTCGATAAGCTGGCCACCGAAAACGGCATTGTCATGAAAGTGCTAGGCGCTGCCCGCGCAGTGAACGACGATCTAACCGGGCACCTCATCAGCAAAATCGCCGCCGCTATGCAGTCGATTCAGGGCAAGCAAGTGGGCATGTTGGGACTAGCTTTCAAGCCCAACACGAATGCGGTGGAAGGATCCTCGGCATTACGTCTGGCGGAAACTCTGGTGGCTCAAGGCGCGAAAGTGCGCGCCTACGATCCCGTAGCCATGTCGAATGCCAAGCTGCATCTCAACGGCCAGGTCCACTACTGCGATTCCGCGTATGCCGCCGTCGAAGGCGCCGACGCTCTGGTGGTCGGTACGGGCTGGCCGGAGTTCCGGTCGCTGGATTTCGACCGTATCAAGCACTTGGTCAAACACGCGGTGATCATTGATACCAAGAACCTACTGGACGCGCCTCGCCTGCGCGCCATGGGCTTTGAATACGTAGGCGTCGGCCGCAGAGAAGTAGCCCAGGTTCGCGCCGCAGGCGTTTAGCAGCTCGTGTGGCGCGGGCACCCACGCCCGCGTGGTCTTTGTGTGGGCCTTCGCACCAAGCCTTCATCCAAGACGCCCTACTTCCACCGCCCTCACACACTGCTATAATCTCTAAGCGCGGTGGGAGTAGCTCAATCGGTAGAGCTCCGGTCTGTGGCACCGGCTGTTGCGGGTTCAAGTCCCGTCTCCCACCCCATTTGTTCCCACCCAGCTTCCGAGTCACTCACTTTACATTCAATACCTTTTCTTCTCACACGCGCGGGTGCCCCGTCCTTGTCGCGTCAGCGACAGGGCGGGGATTGACTCACGGAATGTTCACAGCTTCGAAGCACGAAGGTACAAACGAATTTCCGCAAGCTTGTCATCCGCAAGGCCATGCAACTCTTCCTCGCCGAGCCGATCTTTGCGGATGAGGCTGGCAAACACAAAAGGCAAGACCGAATACCGGTAGTCGTATAGGCGGTCGATTTCTTGGCGGCGCCGCGTCAGATAGCTCTCGAGTTTCCAAAGTTCTGCCGGTTCCTGGATTCGTCCCGCTCTCTTCTTCGCCTCCGCGATCACCTCCTCAAGTTCCTGGTGCAGCGCCTTGTCAAAGGCCTTTCGCGCGATTGCTTTTTCAGCTTGGGACCATTTCGGTTGGTGCGCAGCAGTGTAGGAATTCTGGACTCCCGGGCGGGGTAAGCTGGCCATATTTTCCGACCTCCACGCGGCATTCTACCGCTAAACTTGCCCACCGGGAAGCCTGTACCAATTGTAACTAGACTTGCATTTAGTAGCGCTATCTGCAATCAAGTATGCGTTTGGTACACGTCGGTTCCGGCAATTGTCACTGAGACAAGGGGTGCCCATTTTTCGCGCTTTTTGCGAAGGGTGGGAGTGGAAAATGTTCACACAACAGAACGAACAACACTTGCGTCAGCAGTATCGTCACCCACCCTTGCAAAAAACGCAAGGATGGGGCACCCAGAGTTTCGTGCGGGAAAAGAAGTCAAAGCCAAAGAGTGGGCCAGCCCCCTCGCTTCCCTCTGACGCCGCGCTTCCGTTGGGATAGGCGTGTAGAATAGACTGCATGGAAGCGGCGGAGCAATACGCAGAGGCTTATCTGACCGGGCTTTCCTTGCCGCCAGAGCGGTTCAGCAAACAAGAAATGCGGCTGGGTAAGACGCCTGATTTTCGCGTCTTCAGAGATTCAGACCTTGTGGCCTATTGCGAAGCTAAGCACGTTCAGCATGATGAGTGGCTAGACCAACAGTTGGAGGCAGCCCAGCCATTGCAGCTTGTTGGCGGTTTGCGCCCTGACCCTGTTTTCAACCGTCTGACTGCCCATATTCACAAAGCAGCGCAGCAGTTCGCGGCGGTCAATCCACAGCGCGTCTACCCGAATATCTTGGTGCTCGCAAATTTTGACAGAGCTTGCGAGTTTCGTGACCAGTTGCTTGGGGTTCTGACGGGGAATTTCTATGGTGAGGGCAGTGTAGTTGAGCCAATCTTTGAGCAATTCTCCAACGGGAGAATCCTCTACGAAAAGGTGACGATTGACGCCTACGTGTGGTGGGACGGCTGGAAAAACGACCCAAGGCCAAGGCACTGGTACTGGGAAAATTCCCCGCACTATGCGACCGTTTCCATGCTGCTCAAGACTGACCCGGCTGCGCATCGAAAGGTGCCCGCTTCCCAACGCGAAGCAGGAACCGTTTGAAGCTTAGGGCAAGTGCTAGTACGGGTTCAAACTGGGTCAACTCAGTCACCCCAAAAATCCTCCTGTGGCGCGGGCACTCTTACCCGCGAAAAGCCAAAATAGCTGATGACCAAAAAACTCGCATTGTGGTGAGCCGATTCTGCTCGCAATGATGCATTTGTCAATGTACGTACAAATATATTGACAAGTAAGCCTTCGATTGTTATCCTGACCTGAAAAGATGAGCTGCCATGCGATTCGAATGGGACGAGCGCAAAAATCGCCAGAACCTTCGCAAGCATGATGTTCGTTTTGAAACTGCCGTACTCGTTTTCGACGATCCTTGGGCCATCACGCAGACCGACCCAACATTCGGTCCAGTCCTGGACGAGGAAGAGCGTTGGATCACGGTGGGAGCCATCGGTCCGGGATCGATTCTCTTGGTTGTCCATTGTTTTTATGAAAGTGAAAATGAAGAAGTCATTC
>JAYTQD010000744.1:0-6146 GCA_043746935.1 Acidobacteriaceae bacterium
GGCGCGAACCGTGGCTAACGCCACCATGCAGGACGTCCGTAACGCGATGAGCATCTCGCTGGACTACGAACCACCGCAGGAGAATCGATAAGAAAAGCAGATGACTGAGCCTTCCCAATCCGTGCAGGAAACTCCGTCGACTGCGGGGCCAACTCCCGTTTTGTCCGCAACCTCGGTGGCTGAGAAGCAAGAAAAACAATCCAAGGAAAGCGAATCTTCCTTCTCCGTCTCTGTCGACCAGGTTTACGACGGCCCGCTCGACTTGCTTCTCGATCTGATCCGCAAGCAAGATATCGACATCTACGACATCCCGATCGCGCGCCTGACCGCGCAATATCTTGGGTATGTGGAAAAGATTCGCCAGCTGGATGTGAACATCGCCGCTGAATTCATTTACATGGCGGCTGTGCTGATTCAGATCAAGTCGCGCATGTTGTTGCCGCGTGATCCTGACGCGACCGCGGAGCCGACTGACGATCCTCGCGAAGAACTGATCAACCGCCTCCTTGAGCACGAAAAATTCAAGTCCGCCGCGCAAATGTTGCAACAGAAGCAGCTACTCGAAGATGCGGTCGTGAGCAATCCGGCACTCAAGGAATTCATTAACGAGGAAGGCGCGGAAGCGGAACTCGCCGCCGACGTGATTGATCTGGTCCGGACGTTTCGTCAGATTTTAGAACGCGCCAAGAACCGCCCGTTGCTGGAAGTGGATGAAGACCAGGTCACGGTCGGCCAAATGATCGACTACTTGCGCCGGCGTCTGGCACTGGAAGACCGGCCCGTGCGACTGAAGCAGGTTCTTCGCAACGTGCAGTCGCGCAACGCGCTGGTCTGCATGTTTCTGGCGCTGCTCGAACTGGTACGGCTGCAAGCGATTCTCCTGCGCCAGGAACGCGTCTTTGGCGATATCCTATTAAAGAAACACACCAGCTTCGACGCCGTGATGGCCGAGCAAGCCGCCGTACGCGACGATTGGAAATAGAATTCCCATGAGCCTGAAAGCCGAAATCGAAGCCATCATTTACGCCACCGAAACCCCCGTGACGGTGGAGCAGATTGCCGCACTGGTGAAAAACACCGTTACGGCGGAAGCGCAACCCGAACCCGACCCGGAGAAGGTCGTTTCCATCGACGCCAGCCCGATTGAAGCTACTCCGATGAACGACGCTGCCATCCGGGCACGCGTACGAGCCATCATCGAAGAGCTAACCACCGACTACGCCTCCACGGGCCACGGCATCGAAGTCCGTTCGGTTGCCGGCGGCTATCGCATGGCCACCAAGCCCGAGTATCACGACCTGATGCGCGGATTCGCGAAGAGCCTGAAGCCACCCATTCGGCTTTCTCTGGCGGCGCTGGAAACGTTGGCCGTGATTGCGTACAAGCAGCCGGTCACTGTTCCGGAAATTAGCGAAGTGCGTGGTGTGGACGCTGCGGGCGTTATCACTACTCTGCTTGACCGCAAGCTCATCACCACCGCGGGACGCAAACAAGTCATTGGACGCCCTATTCTTTACAAGACAACCAAAGAATTCCTGATGCGCTTCGGACTCAACGAAGTCAGCGAGCTCCCCAGCATGGAAGAGTTCGAAAAACTGGTCAGTGAATCGTTCCAGAACGAGATGTTTGAGGTGGAAAACCCCGCTTCCGGGACACCCAGCACTTCCGCGGAAGCAGCCTCGGAAGAAACACCGGAAGAAACCTCCGAGGACGAGCACGACGCTACAACCGAAGCCGTGAAATCCTAAACACCTAGGCCGGGTGCCCGGTCCTTGTCGCATTCTTGGCGACAGGGATTTGGCGCGATAGTTTGGCACGACGAAAAGAGTCTGACCATGGAACGTTTGCAGAAAATCATCTCCGCCGCGGGTGTAGCTTCCCGCCGCAAAGCCGAAGAACTCATCACCTCCGGCCTCGTGCAGGTTAATGGGCAAACCGTCACCGAACTTGGCACCAAGGCCGACGCGGGCAAAGACCACATTCGAGTGGACGGCAAGCTGCTCAAATTTTCTGACCACCACGTTTACATCCTGCTCAATAAGCCAAAAGGCTACGTCACCACGCTGAGCGATCCAGAGGGGCGCCCGACGATTCTTGACCTGCTCCGCGGCGTGAAAGCGCGCGTCTACCCCGTCGGACGCCTCGACTACGCCAGCGAAGGCCTTCTGCTGTTGACCAATGATGGTGAGATGGCCAACGCGCTGACCAAAGCCGCATCTCATGTTCCAAAAACGTATTTAGTCAAAGTCAGCGGCCAGCCTAGTGACGCAGCAATTGAGCAGCTTCGCGCCGGCATTGAGCTGCCCGACCGGAAAGGCATCCACTCGCGTACCGCGCCGGCTGGAATCCAGCTCGTCCACAAGGCGGAAAACCCCTGGTACGAGGTCACGCTGATTGAGGGCCGCAACCGCCAGGTGCGCGCAATGTTTGAGCAAACGGGCCACCATGTCGAGAAGTTGAAGCGAGTTCGCTACGGACCATTCACCCTGGACGTTCATCCTGGCAAGTTCCGCAACCTGCTGCCGGAAGAAGTGGAACAACTTCGCTCCGCCATCAAGCGCGGGTCCAGCGCAAGCGCGGAGGCTGCTGTCCGCCCAGCAGATCGCCCCACAGAGCGTAAAGAAAGCCACATTGAAACCGCACTGCGCGAAGAAGCGCGATCCCCGGTGAAATTCCAGGCTGAGTCCGAAGTCCAGGACAAGCCGAAGCGCACACCGAAGCCGCTCGGCACGGTTGCTTCGAGGCCCCGCACCAGTTCCTCCCGCCCCGAAAAGACCAGACCCGGCGGACTCCGTGGCAGCAACTTCCGGGACAATGACTTCCGAAAGAAAAGTCCTTCTACAAGTAGATTCCGTCGGGATGGCGCTCCGTTTCAGAAACGGGCCAACGAAACTAGTCCGCGCCCGGTCCCTCCTCGCAGTACAGGGGAACGCCCCGTGTGGAGCAAGCCCGGGAGCTCCCGCAGCAGCGCTCCCGGTACAGGCCAGAACTGGGACTCGAAAGCTTCCTCGCCAGCCAGCAGACCTCGTACGTTCGACAAGAGCAGTCCGCGACCCGCGCGTCCGGCCAGTACTGGGGAACGCCCCGTATGGAAGAAGCCGGACACCCCCCGCAACAGCGCACCTAGCTTAGGCCGACCCGGGGCAGGCGCACCCAGAAAATGGACCCAAGGCGCGCCCGCGCGGACCGCACGAACCATGCAAACCGGCAGACCTCCCGCTCGTGGTCAGCAGCGACCGGATCAATTTCGCCCCAACGCATCTCGCCTCAGGGAGGACGCTGCTGGCGGCGCGGGTGGTGATCTTCGCAGCGATGTTCGCGAGTCCAGACCGCCTTCGCCCAACCTCCGACCGCGCCCCTACGACCGGAGCGCTTCCCCTTCTGACCGGCCTGCGCGGAGCAGCCAGCGACCTGAGGGGAAGAGACCAAGCAGTTTTCGGAACAACGCCCCCTCTTCGCTCGGCCCCCGGAAATGGACCAACAACGCACCCTCGCCCAAGGCAAGGGCGGCGGCATCGGATCGGCCAAAACCCGGTGGCTTTGAGCGCGACGCGGCTCGTCCTAGAACCGCTAGACCTCTGACGGCTCGTCCTAGAGCAGATCGTCCTCCGACAGATCGTCCTAGAACAGATCGTCCGTCCAAACCCCGCTTCAAGGCGGAACGTGGCGGCGCAGCCCACCCTGCAAGACCTGACGCACCACCCGCTCGCTCCGGGACCAGTGCACAGCCGCCTTTCTGGAAAGGCGCAGACAAGCGGCGCCCTCGCAAGGAAGCTGCGGAAGGTGATTTTGAAACGCGGCCCGTGGAGCGCGAGCAGCGTTCAGCGCCGGGCAAACCCGGAGGATCCAAGTTCGCGCCGTCCAAGGCCGCATCCAAATTCAAGACGTCCAAGTTCAAAACGTCCCGGCCCGACAAAAAACGCCGCTGAGGAAGCGCATGAGCAACTTCGACCATCTCGTCCCGCCGCACGTACGCGCTCTCGGCGCATACAGTCCGGGCAAGTCTCTGTGGCAAGCGGAACAGGAAAGCGGCGTGCGTTGCATTAAACTTGCCTCCAATGAGAATCCTTTTGGGCCTTCACCACTGGCTTTGGAGGCGATGAGCGCGGCGCTCAAGGAAGGAAATTTCTATCCCGACGACAACACCAACGCCCTTCGCGAAGCCCTGGCAACGAAGCATAATCTGCAACCTGACCAAATCCTCGTCACTCCGGGTTCGACAGGCTGGCTGAACCTGTCGGCGCGAACATTGCTCGCGCCGGGCCTGAATGCTGTCACCAGCAAGCTTTCGTTTATTCAATATCAGGTAGTCACGAAAGCGACAGGCGCCACTTTGATCGAGGTTCCGCTGCGCGACAACGGCTTTGATCTGGACGCTATCGTTGCGGCCATCAACGCCGACACCCGCATGGTGATTATCGCGAACCCCAATAATCCCACCGGCACGCTGTTCGATGCTGCCACCCTGGACCGTTTCCTGGATCGCGTTCCGCAGCATGTGGCCGTGATCCTCGACGAGGCGTACTACGAATTCGCGCAGCACTTCGCAGAACAACGGGGCATCGAGTACTCGCGCTCGCTGGACTACGTGCGCCAGGGGCGGAATGTCATCGTGTTGCGGACGTTTTCCAAAGCCCACGGATTGGGCGGCTTGCGCATTGGATATGGCATGGGTCCGGCCGAACTTGTCGGCTACTGCGCGCGACTGCATGTCACGTTTTCTGTTTCATCCGTGGCACAAGCTGGAGCGCTGGCTGCGCTCAAAGACGAAGCCCATATCAGTAAAACTCTACGTAACAATGCGGTAGAGACACAATGGCTACAGGATCAATTCCGTGAGATGGGGTTCCATCCGATTCCGACGTGGGCGAATTTCGTCTGTTGCGATGTTGGAGAAGACAGCGTGGGGGTCGCCAAACGCGTGCAGGATAACGGCGTGATCATTCGCCCGCTCAAGCCCTGGGGCGCGGCTACATCGATCCGCGTCACTGCCGGCACACCGGAAGAAAACCGCTTGTTCGTGGCGGCTTTTAAGAAAGCGATGGCGGCAGGCTCACCGCGCTGATCCCCACATGAGCGGTAGCCGCGCCGCACCGAACAGACCGGCGTCACCGCCTAATAGCGCGCGGGTGATGATGGTCTGGCGTCCTCCCTTAGACGCTGTTGGGGCCGTCGCTACATAGACTACTGATCGCGTACAAATCTCCTCAAACATCGCAGGTGCAAAGGCGTCCCAGGCACTCGCCGCGCCTCCGCCGATCACATAGAGCGGAAGGTTAAGACCGTTCACCATATCAGCGAGAACGATTCCCAGAGCACGGCCAACACGGCGAAAAATTTGTTGGGCTTCACCGTCGCCCTGCATCGCGAGATCGTAAATACTTTTCGAACTAAGTTCCGCGATCTGCGCCAATTTCGAGACGCTATTCGCCGCGACCGCTTCCCGCGCCATGCGCACGATTGCCGTTGCGGAAGCGTATTGCTCCAGACATCCACGGTTACCGCACCCGCAGGGATGGCCTTCCGGCTCGACTGTGAAGTGACCGAATTCTCCAGCCATACCTTTCATGCCGTGCCAGATTTTTCCATTCAAGACTAATCCGCCGCCCACGCCCGTGCCCAGCGTAAGCATGGCCATATCGTCCACCGCGCGTCCCGCTCCCAGCCATTTTTCGCCGAGTGTTGCCACATGCGCGTCGTTTCCCAGCACTACATGCGTCTGCAAGCGATTCTCGATCTCCGCGCGCACCGGATAGTTTGCCCAGCCCGGCAAGTTCACCGCCTCGCGCACCATGCCTGTTTCGATATCGATAATTCCGGGAACCCCAATGCCAATGCCCATCAGCTTCGACGAAGACGAATACTTTCGCGTCAATTGCAGAATCGATTCGCACATGTCGTCGATCACACGCTCGCGGCCCAGCGAAACTTGCGTGGCCAGAGTGATTTTTTCCACGGCGTGGCCTTGTTCATCCACAGCCGCAACCCGCAGACTCGTTCCGCCTAAATCCACACCGATCGTATAGTTCGTCATAAGACTTTCTTCTGGTTTATTTTTGGCACTTCGGGCAGTAGTGGCTGCTGCGTCCGCCGATCACTAGGCGCTGGATCGGCGCGGCGCAAACCAGGCAAGGCGCGCCTTCGCG
>JAYTQD010000745.1:0-6140 GCA_043746935.1 Acidobacteriaceae bacterium
CAGCCAATTCATAAGTGCGCACAGACTCAGGAAAGCGGTGTTGATAGAAATACGCCGTGGCCAGATTGGAATAGCCCGTGGCGCTGGGTTGCAGTGTCAAGCCTCGTTCGAATTGGGCGATGGACTCGCCATAGCGGCCTTCGGCCAGATAGGCTGCCCCCAGGTTGCTATAACCGAAGTCTCCTTCTGGGACTAACTTGACCAACTGACGATACTGCTCTTCCGCGTCCTTGTAGCGAGCCGCCGCGAAATAGAAATTGCCCAATCTTGCGTAGCCTCCCCAGTATTGCGGTTGTAACTCGATTGCCTTTTTGAAGTAACTCTCCGCTTCTTGCGGTTTGCCGAGGCTTTCGAAAGCCTCGGCCAGCCCCAGCAAAGCATCATCGTTGCCCGGCTCCAGGGTGGCGGCGTGCCGAAACTCCTCCGCTGCTTGCTGGTCTTTCCCGGTACCGCTACTTACCACTCCCAGGCAATTGTGGGCAATCGCCAAATCGTTATCCAACTCCACAGCCCTCTGGCAGGCCTTCTGGGCCAGCGGCACCCAGCTCCGCGCCTGCGTCTGCCCATACTTCCGCCAGTAGCTCTGCCCCAAGCCAGCGTAGGCCCGCGCATAATTCGGATCGCGCTCCAGCGCGTGCTTGAAGACATCAATGGCACTATCAACGTTTTCGGGCTTGTGGTAGTCCTGCAGGTAGCCTCGCCCCAGAAGGTAGTAGTCGTAGGCGGCGGGTTCATGGGTACCCTGATTGACCCGGTCTTCTGGCTTGGATTCCATGCCCAGGGTGTGGGCCACGCTGGCCACGAGCCGGTCCTCAATCACGAACCGGTCGGCATTGCTCGTAGTGATGGCGCTCCCGCCTAGAGTCTTCCCTGTTGTCGCGTCGATCAAGGTATAGACGACGCGGGCCTGACTCCCAGATTGGCTCACGGTACCTTCGAGAACGCGATTGGCCCCGAAGTTTTTCCGCGCCTGCTCGACATTCTGTACTGACTTGTCGCGAACTTCGCTTGGTGGCACTACGTCCAAGCGAGACTTGTCCCCAAACTGCGCCAACCACAAAGCTAGAGCCTCCGATAACCCGTCGCAGAAGGCGCGGTCCTTAACATCCGTGGAGGATGTCCGGAGGGGCAGCACAACTAGATGAATTACCGCGGGACGGGCAGTTCCGTCCCAGAGTCGCTTAATCTGTGGCACTTGCGACAGGACGGCTAAGAACGCCACTGCCGCCGCTCCCAGCAAGAAGCCCTTGCGGATACTTGCCTTCCTCTGTTGCAACGGCAGCAAACGCAGCAGGCGGGCAGGTGTGATGCCGGACTGGAGGTGGTCGAGGTCGGCGAGCAGCTCGCGCGCATTGGCATAGCGATCAGCGGGCTTCTTCGCAAGCATGCGCTGCAAAATACTCTCTAGAGGCGCGGAGACGTCCGGATTAAACGTGTGCGCGGGAGTGGGTTTTTCGCCGCGGATACGGTCGGAGGTGACGGAAAAACTATCGGCACGGAAGGGATGGCGTCCGGTGAGCGACTCGTAGAAAACAATGCCGAGGGAAAAAATGTCGGCACGGCCGTCGGTTGGCTTCCGTAATAAGATTTCCGGAGCCATGTAAGCTGGCGTCCCACTCAACGTCCCGGCGCGGTCGATCGTCACATCATCGTCGGAGCCGAGGATCTGCTTGGCCACGCCGAAATCAAGAATCTTGACTTGCCCCGCGGGCGTGAGCATGATGTTTTCCGGCTTGATATCGCCGTGGAGGATGCCGCGATCATTCGCGGCGACGAGAGCTTCGGCGCACTGGCCGGCGATGTGGAGAAATTCTTGGAGTTGGATGGGGCGGGCCAGGCGCTGGCGTAGCGTCTCGCCTTCCACAAACTCCATCACCAGGAAAAACTCGTCCTGTGTTTCCAGAAAGTCGTAGACGGCGGCCACGCGGGGCTCATTGCGCATTTGGGCTGAGCGCTGTGCCTCTTCCATGAGGCGACGCCGGTAGAACGAATCATTGCGCAGGGCCGGGGACAGGCGCTTGAGGGCCACCGCGCACTTCAGGCGAGTATCCTGGGCGCGGTAGACCTCACCCATGCCACCGGTGCCGACGCGGTTCTCAATTTCAAACCGGCCCGCAACCGTACCGGTCAAGGAATCCCGGTCCAGATCGTCCTCAATCGTCATAGGTGCAGACTCCGGCACAAAGTCTAAAGCTCAAGCTGGATACAACCAGAAGTGGAATCCACACAGGTATAGTGCAACGAAGCGGGCACTCGTTGCAGAGAATCTTACCGCCTTCTGCGAGAAGGGGCAAATTGCCGCGGGTTTCGCTGCGCTGGACCCAGGCTCTTGGCGGAAGAACTCGAAAAGAGTACAGTAATCAAACGTTTCAATACTCACAAAAAGGATCCTTTTTGATGCCATCGAGAAAGCCGTTTGCGGTCTCCGTCGTTCTGACTGTTTTCGCTGTTTGTACATTGTGGACCCCGCATGCCGTCGCGCAGGAGTCGCGCTTAGCCTTGCGGGAGTGGAAATTGCAGTCGTCGGCTAAGGTGGAGGCTTCGGGCGCTGCAATTTCTTCGGCGGCCTTTGGCGGATCGAAGAGTTGGTATGCGGTGCAAGTTCCTACAACGGTCACGGCAGCTCTGGTAAAGCAGAAAGTTTACCCAGATCCCTACTTCGGCATGAATCTGCGTTCGCTTCCCGGCGTAAGCTATGCCGCGGGAGCCAACTTCTCGAATGAGGAGATGTCGCCAGATAGTCCGTTTGCCGTTTCATGGTGGTACCGGACGGAATTTACTTTGCCAGCGTCGGATGCGGGCAAGACAATTTGGCTCAATTTTGGCGGGCTGAACTATCGCGCCAACATTTGGCTGAACGGGAAACAGATTGCGAATTCCGACGACGTAGCCGGCGCATGGCGCACCTGGGAATTTGATGTGACTGCTGCCGCGAAACCGGGTGCTGCCAATACGCTGGCGGTACAGGTATGGGCGCCGAAGAAAGACGACCTCGCTATCACGTTCGTGGATTGGAACCCTAACCCACCCGACAAGAACATGGGCCTCTGGCGCAGCGTGTATGTGACGACCTCTGGGCCGGTTGCGGTGCGGTATCCGGCGGTGATATCCGAGGTGAACTCTCCCGCCAACGACTCGGCCGCATTAACCGCGACGGCAGTTTTGAAGAATGCCTCGAACCATGCTGTGCAAGGCAAACTGCGCGGCAAGATCGAAAATATCTCCTTTGAACAAGACGTGGAGTTGGCACCGGGCGAGAGCAAAGATATCTCTTTCGAGCCCGATCAATATCCGCAACTGAAGATGGCCAACCCAAAACTGTGGTGGCCGGCGCAGATGGGCGCGCAGAACTTCTATCCGTTGGAAATGGAATTTGAGACGGACGGCAAAGTTTCTGATCGTGTGAAGACCAAGTTCGCTGTGCGCCAGGTCACCGGCGTCGTGGACGAGAAGCAGCATCGCGTCTTCACCGTCAACGGCAAAAAGATCTTGATCCGGGGCGGTGGCTGGTCGCCGGACATGATGCTACGCGAAAACCCCACGCGCCTCGAAGACGAAATCCGCTATACGCGCGACATGGGGCTGAACACAATCCGCCTCGAAGGCAAGCTCGAAACCGAAGAATTCTTCGACTTAACTGACCGCTACGGCCTGCTCGTGATGGCTGGATGGTGCTGCTGCGACCACTGGGAGCATTGGCAAAACTGGAAAGAGCAAGACTTCAAAATTTCCGCGGAGTCGTTGCGCGATCAGGCCCGGCGTCTGCGGAATCATCCTAGCGTGATGGTGTGGCTCTACGGCAGCGACGGTCCGCCGCCGCCGGATGTCGAGCAGACCTATCTCACCGTGCTGAAGCAATGCCGCTGGCCCAATCCCTCGATCTCCTCGGCCAAGCATGTTCCTACGGCGGTTACAGGTGATCCCGGCGTCAAGATGACCGGGCCCTACGACTACGTCGCACCGTCTTACTGGACCCTCGAGAAAAGCGACATGGGCGGCGCATGGAGTTTCAATACAGAAACAAGCATGGGGCCTGCCGTGCCTCCGGTGGAGAGCCTGCGCGAAATGTTGCCCAAGGAAAAACTCTGGCCCGTGAATGAAGCCTGGGACTTCCACTCCGGCGGCGGCCCATTCAAAACCATTAGCCTCTACAAGGACGCGGTGGAAAAACGCTATGGTGCCTCCGACAACGTCGAAGACTTTGCCCGCAAGGCGCAGCTCATCTCCTATGAAGGCGAACGCGCCATGTTCGAGGCCTTCAGCCGCAACAAATACAACTCCACTGGCGTTGTGCAGTGGATGTTGAACAATGCTTGGCCGTCGGTCATCTGGCACCTCTACGACTTCTACCTTCGTCCTGGCGGCGGCTATTTCGGCACCAAGACCGCCTGCGAGCCACTCCATCCTGTTTACGGCTACGACGACAACGCCGTGTGGCTGGTCAGCAGCCAGTACACCGACGCCAAAGGACTGACGGTGAACGCCCGCGTTCTTAATATGGATATGACGGAAAAGTTTTCCAAAGACGTAACCGTAGACGCCGCTGCGGACAGCACCCAGAAGCTCCTCGACCTGCCGCAGATCGACGGCTTGTCTTCAGCGTATTTCCTGGTGCTGACAGTAAATGACGCTTCGGGTAAGCGCGTCGGCTCCAACCTTTATTGGCTTTCAACAAAGCCCGAAAAGTTGGATTGGGCCAAGTCCACCTGGTATATGACTCCCACCTCGGACTTCGCCGACTTCACCGCGCTGAACACGTTGCCCAAGGTAAAACTCAAGATTGCGAGCAAGACGGAGCACTCCATCGGCGACGTTATTACACGTGTAACAATTGAAAATCCCTCGAAGAGCATCGCGTTCTTCAACCGCCTGAAACTCACGGGTGCAAAGGGCGAAGAAGTGCTCCCCGTGATCTGGCAGGACAACTACTTCTCGCTTCTACCCGGAGAAAAGCGCGAAGTCACCGCGACCTACCATGCCAAGAACCTGGGCGATAACAAGCCTGTCGTGGTGGTGGAAGGGTGGAACGCGGAATAATCGTCATCGACCGCAAGGGGAGGGACGAACTTCCAGATTCGTCCTTCCTCACTCTTCCGCAGGTACGTCGAAATTCACCAGCTCACTCCTGAAGCCCTTCGTCTTCCAGGCTCCATAGGCGATGCCGGTAATCATCCAGATGGAACCCACCACCATCGCCAACTTCGACAAGTGAATCCAGATGAAGAAACAAATGAAGAATCCCAGGACGGGCGGAATTAATTGCCCCAGGGTCCGGTCTTCGCCTCGGATGTAGTAGTGCGTGAGCGCGGCAAGATTGACGCCCATAAACGCGATCAAAGCGCCAAAGTTGAGCAACTCAGCGCCATTGTCATAGGTAATGAGAAATGCGCCAACCAGCGCAATTAGGCCAACGAACATCACGTTGTTCGCGGGAATGCGCGTTTTCGGATGGATAGCGCCGAAAAACTTTTTGGGAATTGCGTTGCTGCGTCCCATGCCATACAGCAGACGGGCGGCGCCGAGCTGCGATCCCATACCAGAACCGATAGTCGCCACCAGCAGTGTCAGGCTAATCACTTTCGTCAACAGCGCGCCCCCGGCAATCGCAGCCACATGGCTGAACGCGTTCTCCACCTCGGTGACCCCAAAAATATATTGCGAGCTGAGCAGTTGCGCGCCGTAGACTTCCGCCGCCGCCAGGAATCCAGTGACGACGCAGACCAGCACCGTTGCCAGGAAAATATTCCGTTTCGGGTTTTCGACCTCTTCCGATAGGGTCGAAATTCCATCGAACCCAATGTAGGTAAGCACCGCTACCGACGTGCCGTGAAACACTCGGCCCACGGTGAACGTTTGCGGGTTGAAGAACGGACGCAGGAAGTAAGACTCGGGATACTGCGGCAAATGGAAAATATACCGGATCGTGTACCAAAAGTACGCGACAATGACTGCGCCCATGATGGCGCAGAGAATCGAATTGATGCGGGCGGACGTTTGCACGCCGCGCAGATTCAGCCCCGTAAACAGCAACGCAAAAATAACCGGCCAAAGCAGCCCAGGATACGGAAGCTGATACTGCGTTCCGGCCAACAAATCCGCCATCGCCTTGGCGCACCAGATGGTGCAGATCAATGGATTGA
>JAYTQD010000746.1:0-2306 GCA_043746935.1 Acidobacteriaceae bacterium
TATCCCGATCCGCATCGCTCGGGCTAGGCTTGCGCGCATAGTAGCGCAGCAACGCCTCGGCCACTTCCGGATCCCCATCCGCCGCCAACCCATGCCGCAAAGATGCCGTTGTTACAGCCAAATCCAGCAGGCGCAACCACCGCCGCATCCGCTCCAAGGTGTCGTGCAGATCAATATCCGGTTGGCTAATCGCGTCCGCTTCCAGCCCCTTCGGAACGAGCAACTCCTCGCCAAGAAAATCCTCCAACAGCTTCCGATAGAAGCTATGGGCAGTACCAAGGATCGCTAACTCCCATTTTGGATCGTCAACCATGTAGCGCTCCGGTGGACAGGACTTGCCCCAGGATCACCTGAGAAATCCACCATTGTCAGTACATCGCAAAATGGTGCTAGGAACAAGGAGAGGAAGGATGGGTAGGGGTACATTAGTAACAGGCGCGGGCTGCGGAGGCTCAAGTTTGTGGCGCAAGTGAGTGATTCTGTGTTGGCGAGGGAGGCGCGGAGAGAAAAGGCAAACCACAATGAGGTACCTAGTTCGACTACCTAGGCGTGTTACCGCTTTGTTTTGAGGCGCTTCCCGTGATAATTTATTTCTGCGGGACGAAGTCCTCGCAGAAGACTTGTGCCGATCCGCCAGGGATCGGTTAGGTTAGAGCTGGCCGCAGGCGCGGCATGAGGAGGCAACGTGGACGAAGCACGGACGGGCAAACGCTTTCCGTTGGAGCTGCCCATTCGAATTCACCGTGGCGAAAGTACAGCCGATTACAAAGGCACCACCGGAAATATGAGCGCGGCTGGTGTATATATTCGCGCGGATGATTCGTTTGAGGTGGGGTCTCCGGTGGACTTTGAGATTGTTCTGCCAGCAGCTTCCACAGGCGGCCAAGAATCCACTCTGCATTGTAAAGGGCGGGTTGTTCGCACGGACAATCTGACGGATGGCAAACCTGGAGAAACACGCGGGGTAGCTTGCGTGATCGACTCCTACGACTTGTTGCGCAAAGAATAGGCGGAGAGGGAAATCGAATGCTGAAACTGATTCTGGCGGATAACCAAGCCATATTTCGAGCCGGCATTGCCAAGGTTCTCGCCGTCGAGGACGAGATGCGCATTGTGGCGCAGGCGCAAACAGCCGAGCAGATGTTCATGGCGCTCGACAAATTTAAGGCTGCGGTACTGGTGGTGGCCGGCGGATTTATCGCCGACTTCAACTCGGTAGTGGCGGCGACTACGGCGGCGAAGACGCGGCTGATCGCGCTGGCGGATACGGGCGAGGCGTCGTCGAAGTATATTGCCGCGGGCGCTCACGGCGTAATTTATCGCAACGTGACGAGTTCAGCGCTGGTGGACTGCGTGAGGAAAGTGGCGCGCGGCGAGAGCTGGATTCAGGACATTGCCGTGCCGAGCGAGCTGACCGAGAACGATATGGTCGGCATGCGCGTGCGCGACCGGCTGACGGCGAAAGAGCTGCGCATCGTGGCGTTGATTGTGCAGGGCTATAAGAATAAAGAGATTGCCACGCAGCTGGGGACGACGGAGCAGGTGATCAAGAATTATCTGCGCAACGTTTACGACAAGATTGGGGTGTCGGATCGGTTGGAGTTGGCGCTGTTTACGATCCATCACCGGATTTTGGCGGAAGCGGCAGCGGCTACGACGGGGACTCCGGCACCTGCGCCACAGAATATGGGCGCGTAGGTTGGGTTTGGTTCAGAGGGCGGGGCCAATGGCCCCGCCTTTGCTTTTTTGGGGGAGCCCCTCGACCCGCACGCGCGTGGGTGCCCGTGGGTCCATCGACCTCCCCCCTAAACCTGTCATCCTGAGCGGAATTTGGCGCGCGAAGCGCGACAAACTGCGCTCAGAGTGTGTGACTTTTTTAATTCCTCTCAACGACCGATGCTGGAAGTAAAAGACTTATGTATCCTCAAAATGGCCAAGAGTGAATAAAGTCACAACCTCTCAGGATGACAGATGTTTGGTGGGGGAAGGGAGTTTGGATTGTTGAGAAGCGTTCTCACCTTGCAGCGTACCCACTTGTTGACTCTCCTGATTTTGATTCAGAACAGACGGGGGCGGCGAACGTCCCGCCTCGTGTAAGATGTCGTTTCCCGCGTTTCTTGTGCAGGCATGGCTGAACTCATCTGGGACGGCAAATACGACGAGCATGGGCACAAGCGGGCTCCTGTCCGCATTGAGTTGCCGTTTCAGACCGTCGAGACCGTCAATGAGAGCGTGCAGGAGCGGCAGCGCACGCTGGAGCTGTCTTCTTCCGGCCATGATCCGGAGTGGCGCAACCGCCTCATCTG
>JAYTQD010000747.1:0-6132 GCA_043746935.1 Acidobacteriaceae bacterium
GGTGCTGCCCCAGAGGCCGAGTTGTCGTTGACTCGACGAGTTGGCTGAAGCCGTGGCTAGAGTCTGGAGAAAGTCTCGTAACCCGGCGGCGGAATAGCCTGTCTTGGCGGCGAAATCTATGCCAACCTTGTCGGCTTCGTTCTCATGGTCGCGGCTAACCGGCATGGTGAGGGCGTTCTTGACGATCTCGCCGGCTACGGCAATCAGCTCCGTCCCGCGCGGGATGCGGCTGGCCGTTTCCTCCTTGGCAAACTGCACGGTTTTTTGCGCGCGAACCTGTTTTTCCAGGTGGCGTTTGTCGATGTGTGCGATCTCATGCGCCAAGGTGCCAGCCAGCTCCGCTTCGTTCTTCATATTGGCGAGCGCTCCCCGCGTTACGAATACATATCCGCCCGGCAAGGAAACGGCTGTGATGGCCTCACTATCCAAAATAGCGAAATGGTAGGCCACGCTGCGTGTCCCACTGCGGGCGACCGCGGAGCCGACAAGGGTTACGTATCTCACCATGTCTGGCTGCTCATATAAGCCGAAAACGTTGATCAGTTTGGCGGCGGAAGCTTCACCGATCGCGCGTTCCTGGTCGTCCGTCCATGGAGTGTAGATGTCAGAAGCTTTCTTCGCCTTTTCTTGTACTTTCTGCGCCTTTCTCATGATGTCGCCGAGTTGCGCGCGGAGTGGCACGGCGAAGCCGAGAATAAGAACTAGAACAGCAGTTCCACGGATGGCGCTGGTGGTTGTTGCTTTGTTTGTCCTTGTGCGCTTCATTGTTGACCTCCCGGGGCGTTCAGTCCGCCTTCTTGAAGAAAGGCTGTGAGGTCGGCTTGGTTCACGCCGGTGCGAGTTAGCTGTTGCGCCTTGGCAACGTCTGCTGAGTTTGGAGCCGCTGTCAGGAAGCTCTTTTGTACTTGGCCGTTGGGGTCGAGCCCGTTGAAGCCCAGGGTCGCCGTGTCTTTGGACTGACGAGAAGATTTCAAATTCATCTGGCCGCCAAAGAGTGGTTTAGGAGCAGTTTCAGTCGGAGCTGTGGTCGGCGGATTCCCATTGGGCGGAGTTTTTGTTTTCGTGTCTTTCTTCTTCGCGTCCTTCTTCGCGTCCTTTTTTTCCTGCTCGGGAGTAGGCGTAGTCTGCTGCGAATCTTGCGCATACAAAGACCAAGCGGAGGCGCTAGCCGACGAGACGAACATGCAGGCGAATACCATCAGGATGAGGAAAATGCGTAGATTCGATTTCATTCGATCCTTTCGGCGACTGCTTAAGAATTTGCTTTGCTGGGGCCTGCAACGCTGGCCGCCGCCGGGCTAGTCAAACCCTGCAGCTCATAGACCGTGGTTGCGATGGTCTTCCCCTTGACGGTAACACCGCCGAGGGGTCTGACTTGTGCGGCTTCTCCAATATGTAGCCGCGTGGATTCGCTCACGATAATCGAAGTGCCAAAATCTTTGTTCAACCCTTCCAGGCGAGAAGCTAAGTTTACGGCATCTCCGATGACGGTGAACTCAATTTTCTTGCCGCGTCCAATGTTGCCGAAGATTACCGTGCCAGTGTTAATGCCGACGCCAATCGCGATGGGAGATTTGCCTTGCTCGCTCCACTGCTGGTTGAGTTGCTTCAGGCGCTCAATCATCTCCAGGGCGGCGTGAGCGGCTTGCTCCGCGTGCGGACTGCCCGGGGTGAATGCGCCCCAGTAAGCCAGGATGCCGTCGCCGATAAATTTATCGACGATGCCGTTGTATTTGAAAATAATTTCTGTCATGGCGGAGAGATAGTCATCCAGAAGGGCGATCAGCTCCATGGGTTCGGACTTCTCCGTCATGGTGGTGAAATTGCGCACGTCGGAAATCAGGATCGTCAGCTCGCGTTTGTCACCGGCCAGGTGGATGGTATCGAGATTCTCCATGACGTAGTTGACGAGTTGCGGCGCGATGTAGCGGTCCAGCATGCCGCGAGTACGGCGCAGCTCGCGGCCAGTCGTGGCGTAGCGGACAGCTGTTGAGGAAGCGTACGACATCACCAGAGCAAACACAGGAGCTACGAGTGGTATGGCGAAGTGAAGTAAGCGAAAGACGACAACCGACCCGGCTCCATACAACAAAAGAAGGGCTAGTGCCAGCGGAATTCCGAAGGACATGGAGCGCACGCGAACCAGCAGAGCCATGCCGGCCAAAGTCATCAATAGGACAGCGACAATGCCCACCCAAGGTTGCGCCTCGCGAACGGCTTCTCCGTGGAGAAGATTGTCGATGGCTGTAGCGTGTGCGAGGACGCCGGGCGCCTGGGAATCAAATGGCGTGGAATGGTGGTCGTAGCTGCCGGTGGCACTAGCGCCGAGCAGGACAATTTTGCCCGCGAAGTATTCCGGTGGAAAATAGACTTTCTTGCTGGGGCACTGCTCAGGGTAAATAGAACAAATCACTTGCCACAGCGGTAGCCGTGGATAGACGAAAGAATCGCCGTGCCAAAGAAGAAACATGCGCCCGCGTGAATCAACTGCGGTGGTCGTGTTGCCTCGAGTTGCAAAGCTAGAGTCGAACGCATTCGCGGCACGATGAAAGGCAATTTCACCGGAACTGTTGCTCGCGATCTGCGCGGTACGCACACAGAACGATGGGTAAGCGCGATCTTTATAAGAGAAGTACAGGGGAACGTGCCGAATCTTGCCATCGGGGTCGGGCGAGGAGTTGAGGCATCCTAGTGCCCCCGCGCTCTGGGCGATCTGGTCGAGCGGAGGATTGGGCGAGAAGTCGTTGGCTGCAAGTGGTTCCGCGAGGCCAGGATTAGAAGCGTAGGGAGCGAGCAACTGGAGTTTGCGACGCTCTGGCTCGGGGTCTGCCATTTCCATTTGTGTGGAGACGAAGGAATATCCCAATACGACATTTCCCGCCGAGTGGATAACGTTCGCGAACTCGCTATCGACGGGGTCGCTTTCTTTTCCGCTAAAAACAATATCCACGGCGATGACGCTGGGCTTGCCGCGGCTAACGTAGCGAATGACTTCGGTCCAGACACGGCGCGTCCACGGCCAACGTCCGAGCTGTTCTTGCAGGCCGCTGAGGCTGGCATTGTCGATATCCAAAATCACGACGCGGGGATCGGCAGCTCTGGGTTGTGCCGCCCAACGGGAACGCACGTCCAACGTGCCGCTTTCCAGCCAATTGAAGGCGCGCGTACCGGAGGCTGCCAGCACAAGCAGAGCCGTTGCTGCTCCGGCGATCCAAACGCCACGTAGAAACGCCTTTTGCGTATTGGAATTGGCTTCCATAGATGGTGGCTGCCCGGAGGAACCTCAACTTGGATGTTAGGCGGCGCGCGAAGAGCGGGCAATTGCGTCTTCTGGTGCGCGGGCTAGATAGTCGGGAACAGCGCGGCGGACGATCCGACCCACTCCATGTCTTTGTTGTGGTCCACGCCCATCATGACGCCGCGGCCCAGACGCATGATCACGAGCACGGGGAGTAATTTTTCATCCCAAATGTACATGATTCGAATTTCGGCTTTGGTGGTGCCGTGCGGGGTTTCGATAACGGGCTCGAAGTTGAGACGCTCCTGCAAAATCCATTGCGAGCGCTCGGCTGCGGGAATTGCCGCTACGTCTTGCGGCGTGGGCCGTATGTTGACGCCGAGTCCGGCAAAGGAGAATAGTGGTTTCAAGATGAAGCGATCAAGATCTTGCGGAATACCGGTTACTTGATCCAGGAAACGAGTCTGCGGCACTGTCACGTGTCGCAAATAGGGAATGGAAAACTTGCTCATGCGGAAGAACCAGTTGGGATGTCCCGCCCACTCCACATCGAGGTCATCGGTGAAACGGAACTGTAGGTTCAGATTCTTGCGTTCGAGCTCGTCCACAATGGCGCGGTTGTAGATGCGGCGGATGGGAATGTTCCGTCCGTTGCGTTCATAAACGAGGTGCTTGCCAACTTTCTTTACGTCGGAGATGTTGACCGTGGGGATACCGAGCGCACGTTCGGTGAGAAGAAAATCCGGCAACGTTTTCTGCTCGAGAGGATCAATCTCCATCAGGATGACTTGCTCGGGGTCATGTCCAGCCAAGATTGCGTTGCTAAGCACCCGGTTGTATGAGTCCGCGTTGAGGCCGCCGAGGAAATATTGGAGAGTGGGATCGAGACCGAAGACATCAATATAAGTCTGCGCCAGGACTCGCTGGTACGCGTAAAGAGAAGGGAAGGCTTGTAGCTCCACGAGCTTCGGTTGCAATTGGCCGCTGGCATCTCGAACCAGGCCAAAATCCACCTGGACGAACATGGGATTAGCGGGTTCGTTCGGAACTCGGAACGCAGCGGGGATCGAGGAATCGGAAATCTTGTGGTATTCGGCGTTGTTAGTGAGCTGGAGAATCAGCTCGGTGCCGGCTTGGGACATTTGATCCAGCAGGGGCTTGGGGAAGAAGCAAGGCGTTTCGCAGAGGCGAAACTTCACCGGCGCGCCACAACGCTCGGCCATTTCCCGCTCAAACTCGCGGTACTTGGCGGCTGTGAAGCGTTGGTTAAAGTTCTGGCGGAGGGTGGGAATCATGACCGCAGCAGTATAGCGCCGAGTACTACGCCTCCAGCAAAAACTGCCCCTGCTCCATGATCTGCAGACCATCCACCCAGATGTTGAACTTTCTACCCACCACGTCAATATGGGTCGCGGAATACCAATCAGCGCCGGTGTGGAACCCATAGGGGTTGCCGAACGCGATGTGAACCCCAGGATATTTTTCGTCCTGCAATATCTGCCCGATCACGTCTTTTAGGCCGATGTTGGTGCCAATGGCGAACTCGCCCACACGATCACTGTTCTCGTCAGTGTGGGTGTACTTCCAGAAGTCTTCCTCGAGTTCGTGGTTCTCCGAGTGCGCTTCGGTCAGGCGGTTGCCTTTGATCTGAATTGTTAGGGGCGCGCTTTTCAGGTCGCCAAATTTCTCACAGAGATAGTCGCCCACGACCCCATCAATCACGAAAGTCCCATTCACTTCGCCCGGGGTGGTAAAAATTTCTCCACCCGGCAAATTCCCCCATTTGTCCGGACTGATGATGCCGCTGGTTTTGAGCCAGCGATAGTCGGGATTGAGCTTTGCCGTAATGTCCGTGCCTCCCGCTGTCGTAGCGTGAACCTCGCGAGCTTTGGTCACGATGTCGATCACCTTGGCACTGAGGCGGTCTACCTTGAGGAAGTCCGCGCGCATGCCTTCCAGCATGATCTGGCGATTGATGTTCACCATATGCGCGTGGCGGATTTTACGGCGATTGACCACATCGGTCATCTGCATGCGCGACTTGAGTTCATCGCGCTGGGCAACCACAGCAAAAATGCTGACCTGACTCGTCTCCATGTCGTCGAGGATTTCCTGAGGCAAATCGACGAGCGGGCGGGGGGAGAGTTCTTCCAGAATCCACGCGCGGTAAGGTGCACCCACGGCCTCAATCTCATGGAGGATGCTGGCGGCAATCTCCGCGGAAGCTTCGTCGGTGATGACAGTGACTTTCTCTTCCGGCTTCACGCGTAAGCACACCTGGATCGCATTGCGCGCGCCAGGTGTAAGTTCAGGGTCGAAGGGAAGAGTACTGAGGCGGGTTGGGTTAGAAACGGAAATGCTCATTCGTCAGCGTTAGCCTGCTTTTCTTTCGTTGTGATCGCCGGAGGCCATCTGTTCCAGGCCAAGTCCAACCGACGTTTCATCGATGATGTAGTCCATGACAGCTTTTAGGTCGTTGCCGCTTTCGCGGTACACGCGGAGCTGGCGGTCGGCGCCGGTCCCCATTTTCATGATCTCACGAACGTAGCTCACTTCCTCGCGCGAATCGAGTTCGTCAAGTACATCATCGACAAATGCAAGATATTCCTCGAGTAGTTCGCGGACAGGAACTTCTTTTTGCTTGCCGAAGTCGACGATCTTGCCGTCGATGCCGTAGCGGGCGGCGCGCCATTTGTTCTCCATGATTAATGCGCGGCGGTACAGTCGGAAGCCTTGATTCTGTTCGTAGAGCTTGTAGAGCTTGACCACCGTGGCCTGGATCAGCGCCGCCAGTGCGATGGTTTCTTCCACGCGCATCGGAATGTCGCAGACGCGGAATTCGAGCGTGCTGAAGAATGGATGCGGGCGGATATCCCACCAGATTTTCTTGGCAT
>JAYTQD010000748.1:0-2303 GCA_043746935.1 Acidobacteriaceae bacterium
TTTAGCTATGACGGCTCCGGCGATTTTGTCTCGACCATGACGGCGCGGTGCGAGGGCACGGAAATTGAGATTCTGAATCGCGTCTATCTGCCGCATTCGCTGGGATCGTTTTATACGATGATTTGCGATTTTATTGGCTACCGCAAATATGGCGACGAAGGTAAGGTGATGGGTCTTGCTCCGTATGGCCAAGATACGTATTGCGAACAGATCAAGAGGTTGGTCAATGCCAAGGACGGAAGCTTCCGGCTGGATCCGGATTATTTTCAGGCGCTGGGCAGCAACCAGGGGATGCAGGTGAAGGACGATGGCACAGTCGAGTTGGCTCGGCATTTCTCCGACAAGATGGTTGAGCTGTTCGGCGCGCCGCGAGAGCCTTATAGCGAGATCACGCAACGCGATATGGATCTTGCGTTTGCCATGCAGCATTGTTTTGAAGAAGTTTTTTTTCATTTGCTCAACGATTTGTACAAGCAGGTGCCTGCCGAAAACATTGTGATGGCGGGCGGCTGCGCTCTCAATAGCGTGGCGAATGGAAAGTTGTTTGACCGGACGCCATTCCGGCAGACGTGGATTCAGCCGGCGGCCGGCGACGAAGGCCTTGCGATTGGCGCGGCGCTGCATACGTATCACAGTGTTTTGAAGCATCCGCGAAAATTTGTGATGAAGAATTCGTATTTGGGGCCGGAGTATTCGGATTCACAAATTGAAACGAGTTTAAAAGCCGCTGGTTTGAAGTTTCGCAAGCTGGAGCGGCAGCCTTTGTTGGACGCGGCTGCGGAGCAGATCGCGGCGGGCAACATTGTGGGCTGGTTCCAGGGGCGCACGGAATGGGGGCCGCGCGCGCTGGGTAACCGGTCGATTGTGGCGCATCCGGGCTTGCCGACCATGAAAGACACGTTGAACGCGCGCATCAAACAGCGCGAATGGTTTCGGCCGTTTGCGCCGTCGATTCTGGCGGACAGGCAGAGTGAATATTTCGAGCATGATCATCCCTCGCCGTTCATGCTGCATGTCTACAAGATTCGTCCGGAGAAGCGGGCGCAGTTGTGCGCTGTGAACCACGTGGATGATACGGGGCGGCTGCAGACGGTGAGCCGCGAGGAGAATCCCCTTTACTACGATCTGATTCAGGCTTTTGAGCGGAAGACGGGCATTCCGGTGATTCTCAACACGAGTTTTAACGAAAATGAGCCGATTGTATGCAAACCCGAAGAAGCGATTGATTGCTTCCAGCGCACGAAGATGGATGTCCTGGTGATCGGGTCGTATTTAATTCTGAAATCGGAAATCTGAAACCATGGCGATTCCGAGCGAAATGCCTTCGCCTGAAGTGCCACAGCCCGAAGAGCCAAAGCCAAAGCCGACCCCCGCCCTCAAATTGACTTGCGTGGCGCGCTTTCCGCGAACACGTGTTTTGGCGTGGGATGGCGACGTGCTGTACGCCTCGCGTGAGTATGAACTTGTGCGTTGCCGAGCGGCGGAGTTTCCCGTGTTATGGGAGCATGTGGCGCGATTTTCGCCGGTGTGGTGGCGCAAGGTTACATCCGCCAGCCGACTGGGGTTTCGCTTGGTGCGCGATGGCTTTCACGCCCTGGGTGTGTTGCCTTCCGGGGACTTGATTGCCGCTGTTCCTGGTGCCATTGCGATGCTGCGGCCTGGGGAAAAAGATTTTCGCATTACGCATGTCCTGCAACGCGGTACGCGTCCGCTGAACATCGCGGTTACGCCGGATGGGCGAGTTTTCTGGGGAGAGTACTTCGACAATCCGGGACGCAATGCGGTTCACATCTACGGATCGGACGACCGGGGAGCGAGCTGGAAAGTTGTTTATTCGTTTGAGAAGAAGGCGATCCGTCACGTTCATAATATTGTCTATGACCGCTGGGCAGATTGTTTCTGGGTGCTGACCGGAGATATTGACGGGGAATGCCGCGTGCTGCGAGCGTCACTGGACTTTAGCAGGGTGGAATCCGTGATTTCAGGAAACCAGCAGGCGCGTGCCGTGGCTGCCGTGCCGAAAAAAGACGGATTGTATTTCGCTTCGGATACACCGCTGGAGCAGAACTACATCTACAAGCTCGACCGGCAGGGGAATCTGGCGCGGCTGGCGGAGATTCACGCTTCCGTACTTTGTGGATGCGCGGTCGGAGATGCCGTTTTCTTTACTACGATGATTGAGCCGAGCGCGGTGAACCTGGATCGCACTGTCAGCGTCTACGGCAGCGCCGATGATGCTGCGTGGCCACGATTACAGTCGTGGAAGAAAGACCGGTGGTCGGAGAAGTTGTTTCAGTATGGTA
>JAYTQD010000749.1:0-6109 GCA_043746935.1 Acidobacteriaceae bacterium
TGCCAGGAACTTGGTTGCGGATATGGTCTTCCTAGATTTCATCTGTGGTTTCATCCAGCCTCAAAAAGCAAACGACAATTGCATTTGCAATCCGTTCAGATCTTGTTTGCCTTTACGAATTGTGTGGTCGAGTTGGGTCTTGAATGCAATGTTCTCGTTGAAATCGTAGCGGGCACCGAACGACGGCCCGTGACGCAGCAAAATGTCATCGTGGTAGCTGCTGTTGGGGTTTGTGTTGGCATACTGATACCGGAAGAATGGACGAACCTTCCCGAATCTCTTGGAAAACTGTGTATAGAACGCCGGCATGTTATAGGTTGGTCCACCCTGTTCGAAAGTATTACGGATCAGGAAGGCTTCATTCAGGAGCTCAAGTCCGTGACCGACATACACCACGTGTCCGTTGACAATTGTTTGTCCGAGCCGGACCGAGGGGCCGTTGAGGAAGTCGCTGATCCGGTCGTGATAGAAAGACGCGCCCAATTGCAGACCTGGAATGGCCTCCGGACGCAGGAAAAAGCCAAAGATCACATGATTGCCATTGTTTTCGTCGAAAGTGTCGCCACCATCAGAATCCGGACGAATGGTATCGCTGGAGCCGTACTCAGCGATGTAGTTCAAGCCCAGTTTGCCCGAGGGGATTTCCCCCGTGACCGACAGTCCCACAGCTTGTGTCGGGAGTAGCCCGCCGTCGTTGGCAAACTCCACCACGAGAGGGCGATCCACCGTGGTTTGCAGCCATCTTCCGCTGTGGAACGCTGTGTTATAGAAGCTTATGCCCGTGTGATAGCGTCCGGCTGACAGTCGCAGATGGTCGTTGTAATCGTATTTTAGGAGGGCACGCGCCAGTTCCACGTCGAAGTGCTGAGCGTCACCTTCCCCAATGACAATTTCCGCCAGAATGCTGGCTTTGTCTGTGATTTTTGAGGTCAGGAATAGATCGAAATCGCCGGTATAGAAGTTTCCCGCGGAACCCGGCACAAATCCTAAAGTGCCCAACTCGGGCTGCCGTTGGTCGAGTACTTTGTAATTGACCTCGCCGAAACCGCGCCAACGGATGCCGCGAATATCATGGGTTTCCTGGAAAGTTGCCGTTTGTGCGAGTTCGCTGGCGGACGAAGCTTCCGTAGGCTGAACCGGCGTAGGCTTGATCGGAGTCGGCTGCGTCGCGGCAGGTTGCGCCAGACCCGCCTCCACGGTGGCAGGAGCAGAGCCCTGCTTCGCCTCCAGAGCGGCGACCTTGAGCTGCAACTGCTTCACCTGTTGCACCAGCTGGCGGATGGTTTCCCGATCTTCGGAAACGGATTCGTGGGAGACCGATTCCTGTGCGCGGGCGATTCCAACCAGCAGCAGGCAAACCACCACACACCTTTGCGTACCTAGCATGTTTTCGGATACCTCTGATTGATCCGTGCTGACGATGGGACGAGACACAGACTTGGACAGGATCTAGCCACACATTGAGTGTGGCGTGTTAGGCGCGAGCTGAGAAGTTAACAAAGGTACTGAAAGGGGAAATTGAAGGAACGAAAGTATTAGCCTGCAAGAGAGCCGGCAATTGCGCTCCACGGTGGGGAAGTGATGTTTTGCCAGTTTCCGGAAGAATTACATCTTCATCTTGTCCGAACGCGGCATCTTGTCCCAGACCTGCCAGAACTCGCGCATCTCGGCTTCCGTACCCAGCGTGACGCGCACATGATGGTCCATGAGAGGGAACTTCCGGCCGATCAGGACTTTATTTTTGCGGAAGTGTTCGATTACGGCGTCCGCGCCCTGGTAGGCGCGAATCATTACAAAATTGGTTTGTGAATCAATCGGCGCCAGCATGCGCGCCACCGCCTGATTAAAAAACTCCTGCCGCGCATCGTTGTTCACCTTGACGGAATGCTGCACGCTCTTCGCGTCGTCCAGCGCGGCCAATCCAGCCGAGATCGCGATGCTATTTACACTCATTCCCATGATGTGCGGCGCCATGCGCGCGATGGTCGAGGCTGCACCCACGCCGTACCCCACACGTAGACCAGCTAGACCAAAGACCTTGGAAAACGTGCGGCAGACGATGACGCGGTCGTCTTGTAACGGCTCATCCAGGAAAGATGCATACATGGACGACGGGCGCACATAGTGGTGATAGGCCTCATCAATCAGCACCAGGGCATGCTTTGGAAGCTTGTTGAGGAATGCTTCAATCTCCTTGCGCGGCGTGAGGCTGGCGGTTGGATTATTTGGGTTGCAGATGTAGACCAAAGCTGTGGAAGCGTCCATCCGCTCCAGCATCCCGTTCAGATCGTGGGCATAGTCGGTTGTTAACGGCAAGGCGATCACTTCCGCGCCCAGGAGCTTAGCCTGCGTCTCTAGGGCTCCGAACGTAGGACTGGCAACCATCAGATTCTTGCTCGGGCCAAGGACAGCGGCGGCTGTGACGAATAAAATTTCCGTCGAGCCGCAGCCCAGCAAAATTTGATCGACATGCAATGGGGTAAGGCAATCGCCTGAACAGGTGGGAAAATTGTTGCGCTTGATCATGGTTGCATTGAACCGCGCAAAAACGAAAAAGCCGCCCGGCAACGGGACGGCTTTTTCTTAAGGGAGAATCATTCCGACGGATGGCACCGTCAAAACTCTTCAGGACTCAAATCTTACGAGTCGAAAACGGGGGGCGTCAAGCGTTTTTTGGGAAATAATGTCTTTGTTTTCAATGGTTTGCAAAAATGTTCCCGAAGCGACAAAAACCACGGGTTTTCGCCTTTTGGAGGTCCAAAGTTCCTCTAAGTCGTCTGTCTGGAATGACTTGCGTCGGCTGGAGGGGCTGCGGAAGGGGGGTCCGTCAGGCGTAGGGAGATGACTTCGTTGGCCTGGGCGTACGTCCGTATCCGGCCCGGAAACATGCGGCTAAGGAACACCCTGCCGAAGCCAAACCCAATTCCGCTGATCAGTGCGAGGACGCCCAATAGGGCTGCGAGCAAGAATATGTTGAGGACGACGTAGCCAAGATTATCCCGTTTATCGAGCGACTGCCAACGCTCGTTCCAAGTCACTGCGGGGTCGTAGTTCACCGAACCGAGCAGAGAGCGCGCGGCGTTGGGGGTCACCAGCCCGGAGACAATGATCACAATGGGTCCGGTGCGGCGAGTGTAAATCTGGTCCAGGTTCATCAGCGTGGGGCCATCGGGATTCTGCTGCGCATTGGCCGGATGTTGAGCCGAGTCGATGCGTTGCTGATGCAGGATGGCGAGCTGCGGCGTCGGATACTCGATCAATGTGAGCGTCGCTTCTTGCGGATCCGCGCGGTACTTGCAGAGGACCACCTCCGCGCCAGCGGCGAAGTCCACGAGTTGTGCGCTTACTGGGGCTCCGATTTTATCCAGCGCCACCGGACCTTCCGCGTAGCGTGTGGTATTGGCGATTGGCTGCGCGTGGGTGAGCTTGCGCGGAAGATAGTTGGGAAGGTTGGGAGGATTGCGGTCGCCACCCGCAGCCAAGGGCAGCCCCGCCGCCAATTCGCGCAATTGCGCTGGGGACATGAGGGTGAGCTTGTCGAAGACGGCGTCGACGACGATATTGCCGCGGTAGAACAGCACGTGCTCATGCAGCGACGAGGAGAGGTCGCCGATATTTTCGTCCGCCATCTGCGGCTGGCGGTAGTAGAGAAACGCTCCGAGCGCTCCTGTGGCGTCGTGAAAGCGTAGAGCTTTGAGCTTGAGCTGGCGGCCATCTTGCTCGTAGGTGGCGGTTACAAGCTGCTGGAAACCATATTCGCGGAGCAGGGGCGCTTCGACAGGGTCGGCCAGTGCCGCATTCGAAACTGTTTTCACTTCGCCCGCAAGCTGCCATCCTCCAAAGGTCTCCGGCAGGAGCGGGTGCGGAGTCTGCGCCACGCACAAAAAGGGAGCAAGCAGAGCCGGCAAGAGTAGAAACAGTATCAGCGCGAGAATGCGGCGGAATGGCTTCATGCGGCAGAAGAAGCCACCTCGGCTTCTGTCTTCTTAGACTACAGAGGCGGGCAGAAAGTTTCCAGACAGCGGTGAGTTAAGGAAACGAGCCTTTTCTCTGTGGCCGGAAAGTACCCAATCTCCCGCCTGGAAGTACTCACTCCTAAGGGGTACCGGGGGCAGGTGAAAGCCAAGTGACAATCGGCGATACTCAAGGTCGGAGTGGTGTACCGAAGATGCCCATGTTAGCCCGCGCACGCACAGTGGTCGGCCTCGCTGTGGTTCTATTTTTGGCGGATGCGGCCGTAATTTTCACGATCGGAACATCCGCGCCGGGCCCTGTTTTATCGGATTTACTTCAGCTCACTCTGGCGGGATTGGTGGTCTACCATTGTTGTCAGGCGGCACGGCGCTCCGAAGGTCTGGCGCGATCATTTTGGGCGCTGGCCACGGCGACCTTCACGGTAGTCTTCGTGGGTTGGAGCTTGGTCGCCTACAGTGACGCCTTTCCACAGTCCCATACCCTAGGTTGGATTTCGAATCTCCTATTTTGCTTTTGGTTCTTCCCCTTGGCGATGGCCCTGTTTCTGGATCCCGAGCGGGAAGCTGAAGGGTTGGATCTGCTGATCGCACTCGATTTCTTGCAAGCCGCGGTTTTTTGCGTCGCCGCTTACCTGTACTTTTTCTACATCCCCAAGTCGGGCACTGCCATCGACCTCAGTCATTCCGTCTGGATGCCATATTTCTTCGCTTATGCGTTCCTGGCCGGTGCCTTCTGGTTGCGATCCGCGCTGACGCGCTCACCACTGGCTCGGTCGCTCTTTCAAGGCCTGACGATCTTCCTCGTCTACTCTGGTGTCGCCGACATCTTGTATCGCTACGGCCCATTCCTCTCGCTGAGAACGGGAAGCTGGTTCGATCTGGTTTGGGGGATCAATTCGTCGGTTCCGCTTGTGCTCGCGGCCACGTGGACGCAGCCCGCATTGCAGCAGACTCCAGCGGAAGGCGCGAAGCGCGAGAAGAAGATTTACATGGAGATCTTCTATTTGTTCTTTCCGCTGCTCATCCTTGCGATGTCGTTGCGGATCGCCAGTGAGCGGCTGGGCTTGGCGGCTGCCGTAATTTTTCTCTCGTTCGCGTGTTCGAGCGCGCGATTGCTTGTGACGCAACACCGCTTGGTCAAAGCGCAAGATGCTTTGCGCTGGGAAGCCACGCGCGATGGTTTGACAGGACTGTGGAACCGGACAGCAGTGCTGGATATACTCGAGCGCGAGTTGCTGCGATCCGAACGCCACAACGACCCCGTGGGTGTCATCATGGCCGATGTGGACCACTTCAAGGCCATCAACGACAGCCGAGGACATGCCGTCGGAGACCGCGTATTGGAAATTATTGCCAGCGAAATTGCCGCCGTGGTCCGTCCCTACGATTCTGTGGGTCGCTATGGCGGGGAAGAGTTTCTCATTGTTGCGCCGGGCTGCGGTCCGCACGCCACTTGGGAATTGGCGGAGCGCATTTGCCGCCATGTCGCCAATTGCAATATCGTCGCCGGGGGATCAACCTTAAAGGTGAGTTTGAGTCTTGGGGTTGCTTCCGGGTGTTCCTCAACAGAAACAGAAAAGTTGCTGCACACTGCTGATACGGCTCTCTACGACGCTAAAAAGTCGGGACGAAACCGGGTCGAGCCGGACCTCGGACACTCCGCGCAAACCGTTGGAGACTTGCCGCTCCCCGCCAAGGCCACGTTCTGGCTGTGACCCAGCGTTTTAGAAGCGAACAACAATCCCGCTCGAAATCCTAGCGTTCTTGGTCAAATTGCTTCCAGAAAAATGATAGAACACCCAATCTGCCTGGATGAGCCGATAAGCGAAGCGGTGATTGAGCTTCACATCCGCGCCGCCGCCGTACATCATGGTGAAGGCGTTGGATGAAGCAGAGCTAAATGATCCTCCAAACTCACCTCTGCCAAAGAGTGCATGCACAAAGGGGTTGACCTTACCCTCATGATTGAAAGAAACCACTGGGCCAAATGTAAAGGTGTAGGTGTGGACCGTAATGCCGCTGAGCGTTTTATAGACACCGCTGAAATCGCCTGCCACACCTAGCGTTTTGTTCATGTTGCCCGTGATGGACGCGTTCCACCCATTTTCACTAACGCCAAAGTTTCCGCTGCCCTG
>JAYTQD010000750.1:0-2293 GCA_043746935.1 Acidobacteriaceae bacterium
GGGATCAAAGTGCTCGGCTTTGAACAGCGGTATGAAGTCCTTGTAGCCGAACTTGTCGGGAGAACCGTACGTCATCAAGTGATGTTTGTATTCTTCCGACCCTTCGATATACATATTCCGCGGGTACCATTCGTTGGCAAACGCAGGTACGGAATACAGGCCCCAATGGATGAAGATTCCGAACTTCGCGTCTTTATACCATTCGGGAACTTCATACTGATCGAGCGATTGCCACTGCGGACGAAATGGGCCAGAATGCACAGCCTTGTCTACTTCCCTCAGGATCACTTCCCTCTTCGAGTCGTATTTTGCGCTTGCCTTCTGCCAAACTTCGTCAACTGCCACCGGATCCACAGAAGCAGTCGGAGCAGTAGAACTCTGGGCAAAAGCAAGATCCGAAACGCTATAAAGAACCGTCCCGTGCGGCGGCAAGGTTACCTTCAAAGAGCCCGCGACGCCCAGATCCTTGTGCTCCCAAAGATCGCGCAGGCTGTAGTGTGTGCTGTTCAATCCAACTTCTTTCCAAGAGTATTCAATCGTTTGATTGGAATCTTGCATGTTGAACACCGCAACGTAATAGCGGCGTTTCTCGTCAGCGTTAGCCAGCCACAGTACCGTCTTGTCTGTAGTGATCACCGGATGATTCCCCGTCGAAGTCTGATCCACGGTAAGAACTTCTGGATTCGTAAGTAATGAGGTCGTCCACGCATCCGCCGCCGTCAAGTCCCCGCCGACCATGAGCGGAGAGGGAAACATAACCCACAGTGTCACAAAGGTTCTCTGTTCCTCATGAGTGAGGCGTGTGTCACGCGGTTGTCCCCAACCTGGCGCAGGCCCCAATCGACCCAACGGCAGCATGTCCGCATCTGCCCAATGCCCCGGCTCCGAGTGACCTGCCCACTTGGCTGCATTGGCAAACTGATCCCCCAGCCCCTGTGGATACGGGACCGTGCTGTGCCATAGATCCCAGATATCGTCCGAGATACGCCACATCTGGGCGTACTTCTTCATCTCGTCCGTCTTTTCCAGCGGCGCAGCCCCCGGTGAGAGACTGAGCGCAATCGGCCGCCCCGTCTTCTTGAGCGCCGCAGCCAGCATCCGAATCTCGTCTCCCTTATACGGGCGGCTGGCGATGCAATCCACTTTGATGAAATCCACGTCCCAGCTCGCATAAAGCCTCAAGATCGAATCGTAGTAAGCCTGTCCAGCGGGCTTCGTTGCATCCACACCGTAGTTATCAAAGTTCCAGGGGCAGGTATCCGTGGTATCCGCGGCATCGGCAGCGTGATACGCAGATCCCTCGATAGGAAGATTCTGCGCCACCGCCTGCTTGGGAATGCCGCGCAGGATGTGGATGCCGAACTTCAACCCGAGCGAGTGTAGATAGTCGGCCAGAGGTTTGAACCCTGCTTCCTTCGCGGCGGACGGAAAGCGGTTCTGGGCGGGCGTGTACCGGCCGTAGCCGTCAACCGAGTACGAAGAAGTCTTGGAGTTCCCCTCCGCCGTGGGATTGGCGACATACCATTCCATATCAACAACAACATGCTGCCAGCCGTAAGGCTTTAAATGCTCCGCAAACCACTGCGCGTTCGCTTTCACTTCGGCTTCTTTGATCGTGGTTCCGTAGCCGTCCCAGCTATTCCACCCCATGGGCGGAGTTGCGGCTAACATCGACGAGTCCGCCTGAGCGGGCACAGAGGCCGGCAACCACAAGATGAACCCTAGGCTCAGGAGCATGACTTGTTTAGGCATCGAAATATCCATTCTGGCGCCGAAATTTAGGGTGTTGGCACGAGTGGCAGAATCAACACTGACGGGTGCTCCGCGTCGTGATAGATCGCGTTGGTGGCCGATACATATCTCTGGGTAACGCCAATTTTTTCGCCCGTATTCAGATTCCGATCAAAGCGAGGGAAGTTACTACTGGAGATCTCCAACCGCACGCGATGTCCCGCGCGAAAAACATTGCTCGTCGACCATAAATCAATCGTGAACCGATAGATTTGTCCAGAATTCATCAAATTCGATTTTTCCTGCGAATCGCGATAGCGGGCCCGAACAATTCCCTCCGTGAGATTCTGCGCGAATCCATCCGGCCCAACGTCCACCAATTTCGCGGTAAAGTCCGTGTCGACAACGGAAGACTTCGCGAAGAGCTCTAGGCTCACAGATCCTGTAACCTCCGTATCCTGAGTCAAAGATGGCGTTGAATAAATGAGCACGTCTTCTCGAGCCTCCACTGACCGTTGATCATAGGGACCAGGCGCGAGATGTCCGCTATCACAACAAAGAG
>JAYTQD010000751.1:0-6104 GCA_043746935.1 Acidobacteriaceae bacterium
TGGAGTTGTCAGCGTCCCAGCGGACGGGCGCTGGAACGGGATGAGGAAAAGATCCGCATCTGGAAACAGCAGCGTTGGCCCGCGTTAAAAAAAAGGCCAAAAACGAAGGCCGCATTATCGTTTTCATCGACGAAAGCGGATTGAGCGAGCGCCCGCACCGGTGCCGCACCTGGGCGCCGCGCGGACAGACGCCGGTGTTGCAATATCACTTCAACTGGAAGACGCTGTCGGCCATTGCGGGGGTGACGTGGTGGAACTTTTACTTTCGCATGTTCCCGGGAGCCATCCGCAGTCCGCAGATCATCGAGTTCCTGGGGCACTTGCTGCGCCACATTCCGGGCCGGCTCCGGATTGTCTGGGATGGACTGGCCAGTCATCGCAGCCGGATGGTATGGGACTTTGTGCGGCAGCAAAAGGGACGCCTGTGGTTGGAATTTCTTCCCGCCTATGCGCCGGAACTGAATCCGGTCGAGTATCTGTGGTCGCACTGGAAACAGCACGAGTTGCCGAACTTCTGTCCCGCCACGTTTGGGCAGTTGAGCCAGCACGCGCGCCAAGCGTTGCGCAGGATGCGCCGCCGTCCCACTCTCGTCATCGCCTTCTGGCGCCAAGCCGAACTGTTTCCGTTGTAACTATATTATGCAAAGATCAATAGGTGGTCTGCAAACCATTGACGCCGCGCCCAGGCCAAAGCGGTGATACAGCGCGATTCCCGGCAGGAATTCCTCCACCGGCGCATGGCACAGCCTCCGGTTTGCAGAAGACCACGCGGTGGAGGGAATCGATTGGACCTACGAAAAGCGGTTGACTACGATAACGGAAACCCAGATCTACGAAACCATAGATCAAGGGATCACCTTATGCTCTGCATGAATAGCTACAACAAGAAATATATCGACGAATGTCGTTCCAAATCAAAACGCAGCTTGCCGCTTACAAAGTGCTGATAACCGCTGTGAAAGCTGGCGCCAGCCCGTCGGTTTTCGACTCGGCCGTGCGCTCGTTTGAGCCGCTCTTTTTGGGCAACCTGGTTCTGGTGTTGGAGGAAATGTTCGTTCATCGCAGTCGTGGCATCGAGCAATTTAAGGATGGCAATCCCCTAAATGAGGTTCGCATGCTGTGCAACTCCATCCTGCTAAACCGGAGTGTCATGGCTGCTGACAAAACGATCAAGTACGATTCATCAAAGTCGGTGTTCAAGATTCCGGTTGGAGAGAAAATACAACTGACCGAGGCTAGCTTTGTCCGCTTGGTGCCGGCCTTCTTCGCGGAGATCGAAGCGAGGTTCTCGTGAGTTACAAAGTGACGGTGCCCCTCAGCGGCGGGTTTTGGCTGGCGAGGCACGCGCCAGAAAAATGCCACTGAACGCTCGCCCTGGTCGTGGTGTCTGGATCAGTGAAGGCAGAAAATACCCGCCTTCTCAGGAGACGACCATGCAACCAAAACGCTTCGCTATTGTCCTTCTTGCCGCGCTGCTCAGCAGTGCCACCCTACTGTCCGCGCAGAACCCCGCGAATGCTAAAACTGTAGCCCCGGCACTGGATATTTCTAACCTGAATGTCGGCACCGCGTTGCAACCGTTACAGTCGGCGACTGCGGGCACGCCAACCCCGCTCCAGATTGTGGTGCAATTTCTACAGCTTCAGCCTGCGCAGCAGACGGTGTTCGGGCAGTTGCTTCAGGCCCGGCAAGCAGCTGTGACTCCTTTGTTTCAGGGGATCGCCCAAAGACAGAAGCAAATCAACGCGCTGCTCGATTCCGGAGGCAACCCGGCTCAGATCGGCGTATTGCTCCTGCAAATTCACGCCTTGCAGCAACAGATTGCAAAGGCCCAGCAGGGTTTTCTCGCGAACTTCACCAGCCTGCTCGATCAGGACCAGCAGCAGCGCCTCGCCGCCGTCGGTGGTGCAGCGCAATTGCAACCCGTTGTTCCAGCATTTGAGCTATTGCAGCTCTTCTGACCAGACTGTCCACGAAGGAACCGGCGCGCGCCGCCAAACGCGCCCGGTATTACTACTTCGCCCCGACGCAAGTGTGGCTGCCGGGCGTGTAGGATTCACCTACAGAGGAAGTGCAACAGGAGTGCTGGAACTCACAGAAATTCGGGAGCTTCGGGGGGCGCGGGCGTTCATGGATAACTGGATCGCGCGAACCAATGCCGCGGAAGGCGGGGGATTCAGCGCGCGGGTGGCCGAAAATGAATGCCGGGTGTTTCACATCGCTTATGGTGTTCTCGGCAACCGGGCCGAGGCCGAGGATATAGCGCAGGAAACTTTTCTGCGCGCGTACAAGAAGTTTTCCTCGCTCCGGGAATCTGAGAAATTCCGTACCTGGGTCAACCGCATCGCTTTTCGCCTGGCGCTGAACCGCCAGCGCGAGTTGCGGCGACGACTAACTCGCGACACGATCTGGCGTGCCGAGGCAACCGTGGAACTCGTGGATGGAAGCAGGGACGCGGAGCAGCGCATAATGGTGGACCGGCTGCGCGGCGAGATTGAGGCTCTGCCGGAGAAACTCCGGGCGGTGCTCCAGCTCTCGATTGTCGAAGACATGGACCCGACTGATGTCGGCGCCGTGCTAGGCATTCCGCCGGGGACGGTAAGATCCAGGTTGCACTCGGCACGAAAACTTTTGCTGGAAGCAATGCAATGACGAGCGATGCCATGACCAACGACGCAAAGACGAACGGCTGCGCCAAATGGAAGGATCCGTTGCTGGAAGCTGCCGTTACGGAAACAGCCAGTAGCGCGCTCGAGGCACATCTTTCGCTGTGCGCCCGCTGCACGCAGCAGTTGGCGGTCCTGCGCGCCAAGCAGGAACATCTGGATGCGCTCCTGCCGCTCGTGGCGCAGGGGGCGGAGCCTTCGGAGGAATTTCGTGCGCGCGTTCTGTCCGCGACCGAAGCCGCCAGTGCGCAGAGGCGCGCGCGCCTGTGGCCAACCTGGAGCCTGACGGGAGCCACAGCTGTGATCGCCGCCGTTCTCGTGATCGGTTGGGCATTGTACCGGAAAGCTGGACCGGCTGTGCCAGAAGCTGAACTGGCTGCCGCCGAAAAGTTGACGGAATGGCGCGCACCCAGCGATGTCCTGCTCGAAGCTACAGGGACCGACATCTTGCGCACAACACCGAAGCTCGGAGAGTCGTACTTGCCAATGATTCCAAAGACATCCGCTAAGACGCCCGCGAATATGAATGAGGAGAATTGAGATGAAAGCCCAAGTTCTATCGGTTTGCGCACTTTTGATTTTATCGGCTGCCGCGGCACTCGGACAACAGCCCGACCAGGACCCCATCGGGCAAAACTTCTTTGCCCCGGAACTCGTGATCCAGAACCAGGCAGCCATCGGCCTCAACGACGACCAGAAAACCTATCTCAAAACGGAAATCCGCCAGGCCCAATTGAAGTTCACCGAATCGCAGTGGAAGCTGCAAGACGAAATGGAGAAACTGGTTTCCCTGGTGAAGCAGCCCCACGTCGAGGAACAAGACGCGCTCACGCAACTGGAAAAAGTTTTGGCGATGGAGCGCGAGATCAAGCGGGCGCAGGTGACGCTCCTGGTGCGAATCAAGAACAAGCTGACCCCAGAGCAGCAAGCGAAGCTCTTCGAGATACGGAGCAAGTCGGGGAACAAATGAAGCGAAGCCAACCGCGAAGCGAAGGGGCTGGCCGGTCCCCAAGCGTTGTCAAATCCAACAACACTTGGAGGTATTTTTCCCGAAAAAAGCGCGGGCGAGCACGTCTGCGCCCCAATTACTCTTGGCGCTAGCAACGTACGATCTTCGGCGACTTGATGCCTTTGGTCGCGTTGCGCGTATCCACTACTAGCTGAGACTCCTCCACAATTTTCTTGTAGTCGTAGTCGCTGTGGTCGGTCACGATCAGCACGCAATCGTACTGTCCCAGATTCGTCAGCGGCGTCGACTTCATCTGGAGGTCGTACTTGCGGCCGCGGCCGACGCTGGGGAAATAGGGATCGTTGTAGCAAACATCCGCGCCTTCCGCCTGCAACAGCTCGATAATGGTGAGGGCGGGGGACTCGCGCAAATCGTCGATGTCTTTTTTGTAGGCCATGCCCAGCATGAGCACTTTGGAACCGTTCAGCGCCTTCTTTTTCTGGTTGAGCGCGGTCACGACGGACCCAATCACGTGATACGGCATCCCCACGTTAATTTCGCCAGCCAGCTCGATAAATTTCGTGCGGAAGTCGAACTCCTTCGCTTTCCACGAGAGATAGAACGGATCCACCGGGATGCAGTGTCCGCCCAAACCTGGTCCGGGGTAAAAGGGCTGGAAGCCGAACGGCTTGGTTGCGGCCGCATCGATGACTTCCCAAATGTCGATTCCCATGCGCAGGCTGAGCAGTTTCAGTTCGTTGACCAGCGCGATGTTCACGCAACGGTAGATGTTTTCCAGAAGCTTGGTCATTTCCGCCGCAGCCGGGGTGGAAACCCGGACTACTTTCCGGAAGATGGCGTTGTACATGGCACCCGCGAGTTCGCCGGCCTGTTGATCGAGGCCGCCCACAACTTTTGGAATATCCTTGCGGGCCACGCTGGTATTGCCTGGATCTTCTCGTTCGGGCGAAAACGTGAGGAAGAAGACTTTGTCGTTGCTGACGCCGTCACGCGCCGCCTTCAGGCCAAACTTATTGTGTTTTTCTAGAATGGGCAGCAGGACTTCTTCTGTCGTGCCCGGGTAGGTCGTGCTCTCCAGGACCACCAGGTGGTTCGGGTGGAGATTGGGCGCGATGGCGTCGCCCGTCGCCGTGATGTAGCTCAAATCCGGCTCGTGGTATTCGTTCAGCGGCGTGGGGACGGCGATAATGACCGCGTCCACTTCCTTCAGGCGCGTGTAGTCCGAGGTGGCTGAAAAGCCTTTTTCGCGGGCCTGCTGAATCTCAGCGGGCAGAATGCGCTGGATATACGATCTCCCGTTGTTCAGGGCATCGACTTTGAAGGCGTCAATGTCGAAGCCAAGAACCTGGAACTTTTCCTCGCTAAAAAGGAGGCCCAGCGGCAAGCCGACATAGCCGAGGCCAATGATTCCGATCTTGGCTTGGCGGTTCTTAATTTTGGAGAGGATCTCAGAAACAGGCGTAACTTGTTGCGTAGGCATAGGGTTTTATCTTTTTATCTTTGCTGAAAAGCAAATTTTAGCACACGCGGGAATACAGCGATTGAGTACAGGTGTGACTTTAGTTTCTTGCACTTAGGCTGCCAAGAGCGCCGTGTTAAGCTGCTCAAAGCAAGTTGCTCCCTAGGGCTAATGTAACGCGGATGTGCAAAAAACTGCACATCCTTGAAGCTGTACCGTAACTCTTTTACATTTGTGGAGCGTTGCAATGCCAAAAGCGCGAGGATACGCCTTCCGCTGGCTGATTTTGTTGGCTATTGTGGGCGCATTTCTGGGCCGCGAGGCTGGCCCGTGGCTCGTAGTGGATAGCCCGCAAAAGTCGGACCTGGTCGTCGTTCTGGCCGGGGAGACCGAACAGCGCCCTGCCAAAGGCCTCCAGGTGCTTGCACAGGGCTTAGCGCCGCAGATGCTGCTCGATGCCCCTGCCGCCTCCCACATCTACCGCTGGAACCAGCTGGAGCTTGCCCAGCAGTACCTGAGCGGCCTGCCGGAGGCTTTGCACCTTTCCGCCTGCCCCATCGTCGGACTGTCCACCAGAGATGAAGCCCGGGATGTGGCTAGCTGTTTGGCTACGCTCGGGGGCGGCAAATTTCAACGTGTCTTGCTGGTCACATCGGATTTCCATACACGCCGCGCCCTGACCATTTTTAGGCATGAGATCCCCGGTGTCGAGTTTAGCGCCGCCGCCGCCTACGATCCGACGCAGTACGGAGTGAAATGGTGGCAGCACCGCCAGTGGGCCAAGACTTTTTTCGACGAATGCGTCCGGTTGGTGTGGTGGCACGCGGTAGATCGCTGGCGGAAGTAGGACTTTCCTACTCTTAGCCAATCACAGGCACGTTGGGTGCGGTGGTTCTAGGGATCTCTCCTGTAAGTCTCGGATCGTCGGACACTTCGATGCCACGTTTATAGGGGACGAACCCCGCCTTCAGGTAAAACGCCAAGGCTCGCGGATGGTCCAGCGTACAAG
>JAYTQD010000752.1:0-2281 GCA_043746935.1 Acidobacteriaceae bacterium
TTCTGACGCCTAACGCGCCGATGAGCGGCGCTGAAGCGCGCAGCGCGAAAGCGTCCGCTCGATTGGCTGGTTAGGTGTCACGTAACGCGCCTGCCGACAGCCATATAGCTGTAACGCCGCAGCACAATGGAAATATGAATTCAAAAAATGCTCGAACAGACAGAAAATATTTGCCATATACATATACCCAATCAATGCTTCTTATTGATAGATGCATCTCGTCCAGTTCTGCCTGATCGTCTTCGCCCCAATTTTCTCCAGCAAGATATACGGCCTTGTCGTATTCATATTTGAGTGCACCCGCACGCATGTAGTCGCCCAATCCGTATATAACAAAGGCCACCATGAAATAGGTCACTACAGCAATAGCGCCCCATACGAAATAGTGCAAATCACTTGTTTCAATCTTTATTCCTAGGCTGACGAATTCCTTCGGATATGCGTGTGTGATAGACATTAGGGCCACGACAAAGCTTGCTGCAATGAGATTGCGACGTTCATTTCGGGTGACTCCGCTGAGAGGGTCGCTTAAGATTTCCGAGATGTCGGGAGTCTTGGACATGGTGACACCTAACGCGCCGATGAGCGGCGCCGGAGTGCGCAGCACGGAGGCGTCCGCTCCATTGGCTGGTTAGGCGTCACACCTCGTGCGAGGTACGGATGCGAATTTTTCCGGATTCGACTATCCACAAGGCCCGTTCCGGCGACTCGGTTTTACTAAACGCTACCGCGTGACGAACTAAAGCAACGCAGTTATCAACGCTTTGAGTTAGCGGACGAAGTATCCAGATGCCTGGATTACTTCCAGGAGGATATTTCCTAATATCAGAGAAATCCAAATCGATTGTGACCAGGATGCGATCCTCCTGGGCACAGACGACAGCAATCTCATCGTCGTCCTTGCCACCAAGATGCTGGTCCAAAACCGTGAACGCATCGTGACCCTGCTCAATTAGCACGGCCTTCGCCGCAAGAGGGACATTCTCGTCTAGCTTGAATCGATAGGCCATGCCTAGGATACGGCGGGAACAGGTACGATTCTTTCCCGCACTACGTCGGCAGCATAGGCGAGAGCCGCAGGAATATGCTCTTTCCTAAGGGACGAGTAATTCTCGAGGATATCCTCGGCCGATTCGCCGTCTGCCAAGTTATCTAAGACAACGGACACAGGAATGCGTGTGCCGGTAAAGCATACAGCTCCGTGCATGATGTGGGGATGAGTCCCTATGAATTGCTTCCAGTCCATCGACGTCTCCCATTTGCTTCCAGCGGTACTATATCACTCACTGTGACGCCTAACATCGCCAATGAGCGGCGCCGGAGTGCGCAGCACGGAGGCGTCCGTTCGATTGGCTGGTTAGGCGACGAAGCCACTCCGGTTTCAAAGCCCACCAGCCTAGATGACGCCGAACGCCAGCAAGGCAAATGAGCTTCTGCCCCGCGCGGCTTCCGACGCAGTGACGAGCGAGGCGCGCAACAGAAGACTGTCCAAGCGCTAAACCACAGCCCGCCTCGCCAAGCGCCAAGAGAACCCGCGCGAATGACTGACTGGCATTGGAATGCAGGCCGAGGACTAACCCCGCGCGCTCACGGACGAAGCTCAATGCGAGACGGGCCAACGCAAAGGCTTCAAGCCTTCGACCACTGCCCGGCTCGCCTAGCGCTGAGAGAACTCGCGCGTTTCTTTCGGCACGACTCGCTGGGCTAATGTAGGCATTGATATGCAAAGTTCCTTTCTCTTTATCTTCTCAAGACGCCTAACGCGCCGATGAGCGGCGCCGGAATGCGCAGCATGGAGGCGTCCGCTCCATTGGCTGGTTAGGCATCGCCTCTTCTCGGCTATTTTGGGTTTTCATAGGTTGGCACCGTTGGCTCACCAATTCTTCCCAGTCGGCGACTTGCAGTTTCCTTTGCCCCAACAGCCGGTAGATGTTCTCCGGCCATCGCGAGCCCGAATCTCGGCATATTTCCATAAACACTTTCGTATTGGCCAGACTCGACTAAGTACGTTTCGTGCCAGATCCCCACGCTTCCGTTTGCCCCGACTGCTCGATTGAACCGCTTCCAGGCCTCCAAGTGAGTGGCCTTCGGATTTCTCGAGAAGTCTTCTAGCGCTTCGAACGAACGCCAGTATTGAACGAGACCGACGCCTCGTCGATAGAAAATCGTTTGCGCACTGAGTAGCCCAAGGTCAGGTTGTGCTAGCAGCCCATCAATCATTGGTCCCATCGCACGGGCGACGGGGAGCCATTTGTGAACAGCCCAGAATCGATTCACCCGC
>JAYTQD010000753.1:0-2278 GCA_043746935.1 Acidobacteriaceae bacterium
TCGCGCACGCGTTTCTGAATCTGCTCCGCGGTAATCACCGGACGCACGTTTCCGGATCCCATTGCGTTCCCCATCGGTCGAAATACTCCTATTCTTCAGACACCATTGGACTTACGCGGAGCTGCCTACCAAGTTCCTGGAGCAAGATCGCTTCCCGGTCGTCCGCACTCGGTCGCAAGTGCTCCGGAGCCGCAAACCCTTGCACCCAAACGACTTCTTCCTGGCCGTCACGCTCGGCAACCATCACCGGCCACGCCACGCGCAACTCCGCCGCAATCTTCTTCACCTGGAAGAGTTCCTTCAGCTTCTTCGGAGCTTTGGTATGGGCTGGCCAGAAACGGTCTCCAAACTGCCAAGTTCTAATGACTAACTCGCTTGGCAATGCATGCGGCGCATACAAATGCTCGGGATTATAACCCGCCGGAGGACTCGCCAGCAGGATTCTCACTGCCTGAAATGCTCGACCGGCCCCGGGAACGCCAACCTCTCCAGGCACCGTCAGCCGCAGACTGCCGAGGACTGGCCCGTGGTGGCCTTCCAGCGCCCCTCCCTGCTGCGGTGGCGAGACGAAGGCTAGTGAGTCCCCCTTGCGGTGAAACGTCCAGCCGTCGGCCAAATTGCAGACCGTGGGAGCGGCGTCTTCTCCCTCGACAACCTCTAGGACTGACTCGACTTGGCGGAATTCCAGCTGCAGACCGGAGGGTGCGGCGACGCGTACCAGTCTGCGCCGGAGAGCCAGTGGCAGCTGCAGCAAAGTCTTTCTTTGCAACAGGTTGGATGTGAGATGTCGCTGCAACTCGCTATTCCAGTAGTCTTCCTCCGCTTGGGCAATTTCGGCGAAGTCGGCGAGGCGCTGGGTGATTTCGAGGTTGAAGTCCTTTTCCAGCAATGGGATAAGACTCTTGCGAACGCGGTTGCGCGTGTGGTGGAGATCGCGGTTGCTGGAATCCTCGCGCCAAGGCTGGCCTAAGCTAGCTAGATAGCTCTCGATGTCCCGGCGGCGGGTGTGCAGGAACGGACGAAGGATGGTGCCTCGGGATGTTTGGCCGGAGGTGCCAGAGAAACTCTGGCCTGTTAGCTGCGGATGAATTCCACCAAGACCTCGGGTGCCTGTGCCGCGAATCAGGCGGAGCAACACGGTTTCGGCTTGGTCGTCAAGCGTGTGGGCGGTGGCGATTTTGTCGAGGCGGTTGCTCTCGATGAGCAACCAGAAGAATTCGTAGCGGGCTTCGCGGGCGGCGGCCTCAGTGCTGAGAGAGTGCTCTTCGGCGCGACGGGCCACGTCGCCGTGCGCGTGGTGCAGTTCCAATCCGTGCTCTTTCGCTAAATCTTTTACGAATGCGTGGTCCGCTTCGGATTCGTCTCCGCGCAAGGTGTGATTGAAGTGGACTACCGATAGCACGATTCCCAACTCGCCGCGTAGCTCCAGAAGAGCGCGCAGTAGAGCCACCGAATCCGCGCCGCCGGAAACGGCTACGCCAAGGCGATCTCCGGGTCGGAGCCAACGGCGCTTTCGGAGGCGCTCTAGGACGCTTCGGGCCAAGCCGCTCATGACGCTATCGTTCATCCCCTATCGTACAGCCACTGGCGATTCAGATCCTGCGTCAATCGGGTACATATTTTTTCCATTGAGCAGATTCAGCGACTTGTTTCACAAAAGCGTTACGGTGTTCCAAAAACACTCGCATATACCGCTCCAACACAAGCACCTCAGCCAATTTGCCGAACGGTCCGAGCGGGGCGGTGAACTCCATGACATCGGTCATGAGCGTACCCCCATCGCATTCTTCAAAATAATGGTCGTGGGTGTAGCTCCGAAACGCGCCTCGCAGCATTGAATCCCGGAAGTGTCTTGGACGGTCAAACGCAGTGATGAGGCTCTGGTGAGTCAACAATAGACCGAAGTGACGGCCCCTCCAGGTAACAGTCTCGTCTGGACCAATGAGTCCAGTCGTAGTTCCCGCAATCGCGTGTTCTCCTGTACCGCTGGTGGATGCGACGTGAAGATCAATGCTGCGCGATAGGTCAAAACAACGCTCGGCAGGTGCGGCAATTTGGGTCTTCAGTTCAATGCGCATTTTGGCCCAGTCTAAACGGCCGAAGGGATGTCAGTCTTCTTGAAATCCTCTCCCTTGTAAAGAAGCGGCTCGCCGGTGATCTTAGCCAGGGCATAGGCGAAACAATCGCCAAAATTCAGCCCGGCGGCGTGACGGCCTTTGCCAAAATCCAGAAAGGCCTGCCGCGCCAGATGCGCCTGATCGACGGTAAAAGGTTCAAT
>JAYTQD010000754.1:0-2268 GCA_043746935.1 Acidobacteriaceae bacterium
CGATCATTGGAGACCTGTCCAACAGCGTGCGGCTGTTGGTGGGCCTGGATCTGGGAAAGGTAGACTGACCCACCTCAGGAAGGCCTATATGAAAATCCCCCCGAAAAAGACCAGCCGGGCAGGCAAGCCGAAATCCGGTTTGGCCGGGGAAATGCGGCAGCGCGGCTCCAATTATCGGCTGGCAAAGTACGTCTTGCGTTTGTACGTAAGCGGATCCACGCTGAAATCGGCGATGGCTGTAGAGAATATCAAGCGGATTTGTGAGCAGCACTTGAAGAATCGGTATGAGCTGGAAGTCATCGACATTTACCAGCAGCCGAATCTGGCCAGGGAGGAGCAAATTGTGGCGGTGCCCACGCTCATTAAACGTCTCCCGTCCCCACTGCGAAGGCTGGTTGGGGACATGTCGAACCTAAAAAAAGTGCTCTTCGGGCTAGATCTGGGAATTCAGGAGTAAGCACTGGGAATGCAGGAGTCGTAGCTGGCGGAAGGCGGAACAGGGTTGGCTCATCGGAAGAAAAATCCGCTCCCCGCAAAATTGCCGGCTCTTTCGCGCAGGGAATTGATCGCGCGCTTGAGCGAAGCCGAGGAAACCCTCCGCGCCATTCGTTCCGGCGAAGTGGATGCCATCGTTGTGAACCGCCAAGGTGAGGAGAAAGTGTTCACGCTGCAGGGCGCCGATCATACCTACCGTGCTTTCGTGGAGAGGATGAACGAAGGCGCCGCCGTTCTCAGCAGCGACCACACCGTCTTGCACTGCAACGGGCGTTTTGCCCGCTTCCTGGGAGCTAGGCTCCAGAGCGTCATCGGTTCGTCCATGCTGGACTTGGTTTGGTCCGACGACCATCCCAAACTGATGGCCTTACTCCGGCGAGCGGCCCAAAGGAACTGCCGGGGCGAGATCCGTTTGCAATCGCGAAAAGGCATCCCTTTGCCCGTTCAACTCTCCTTGAATCCTCTTCGCCTGGGCAGCACGCAAGCCGTCTGCCTGATCGCGTCGGACCTGTCCGAGACCAAGCGCGCCGAGCAGGAACTCCGTGCTTCCACCGAGCAACTGCGGAATCTTACGGCGCACCTTCAGTCCGTTCGAGAAGAAGAGCGGACCAAGATCTCCCGGGAAGTTCACGATGAACTGGGCCAGTCGTTGACTGCGGTGAAGATGGATCTGGCCTGGCTGGCCGGGCGGCTGCCGCGGAGTAACGGCCCGATGCTCAAAAGGATCGGCTCCACGCGGCAGTTGGCCGACAGTATGATCCAATCCATTCGCAGAATCTCGACCGAACTGAGACCCGCTGTTTTGGATCTGGGTTTGGCGGCCGCCGTGGAATGGCAGGTCCAGGATTTCCAGGCCCGATCCGGCATTCAGTGTAAGGTTCGCTTGCTCACCCGGGAAGTGCTTGCGTCCAACGCTTCGACCGCCATGTTTCGTATTTTTCAGGAGACTTTGACTAATGTCGCGCGCCATGCCAAGGCCACGCGGGCCGAGGTGGTCCTACAGAAGCAGCGCGACCGGCTGGTTCTGCTGATCCGCGATAACGGACGGGGGTTTGATGAGGAGAACCCTTCCGTTTCCAAATCCCTGGGTCTGCTGGGTATGCGGGAACGCGCCGCTATTCTGGGTGGCCAGGTAAATATCTCCAGCACCCCGGGAAAAGGGACCACCGTCACCGCTTGGATTCCGCTCCCGTCACCAAGGGAATCCGGGATTCTACCCGCCACCACCGCGTGATGCGAATACCATGATAAGAACCCCATGATGCGAATCCTCATCGTCGATGACCACGCGATTCTCCGGCGCGGTTTGCGGTCGCTGCTTTCGGATGAATTTCACGCGGCCGCCTTTGGAGAAGCCGCCGATGCCCGGCAGGCGCTGGAACAGCTGCGGAAAAAAGAGTGGGATGTTGCGTTGCTCGACATCACCCTGCCCGGAAAAAGCGGCTTGGATCTTCTCAAGGAATTAAAGGCCGAATGGCCCAAGCTCCCGGTTCTGGTCCTGAGCGGCCACCCGGAAGACCAATTTGCCATTCGTGTCCTGAAGGCGGGCGCGGGAGGCTACATGACGAAGGAAAGCGCTCCCGAGGAATTGGCGAAAGCCATCCGCAAGATCCTGGCCGGCGGGCGATATGTAAGTCCCGCGCTGGCCGAAAAGCTGGCCTTAGGAGTAAAAAAAGATCTCACGCGCATGCCGCACGAGACGCTCTCCGACCGCGAGTATGAAGTCATGTCCTATATCGCCTCGGGAAAGACCGTTGCCGAAATCGCCGAAGA
>JAYTQD010000755.1:0-15513 GCA_043746935.1 Acidobacteriaceae bacterium
CTGGTACAGGAATTTGTGCCGTATATCGAACGCACCTACCGCACCGAAGGCGCGCGCGATAGCCGATTCCTGACCGGGCACTCCTCCGGAGGCTGGGCCTCACTATGGTTGGAGGTCAACTATCCCGAAATTTTTGGCGGAAGCTGGCCCGTTTCCCCGGATCCTTCAGACTTCCGCAGCTTTCCGCCAAATCTCCAAACTACCCCGCCGCAGAATTTTTATCACAAGCCAAACGGCAAACCGCAACCACTCGTTCGCGAACACGGCAAAGACACGATGTCCTTAAAACTATCCGCGCTGCAGGAACGGGTTCTGGGCGAATACGGCGGCCAGATGGCGTCGTTCGAGTGGGTCTTCAGTCCGCGCGGTAAGGACGGCCACCCCATGCCGCTGTTTGACCGCGACACCGGCGTGGTCGATCCCGAGGTGGCCAAGGCATGGGAGGCCTACGACATCGCGGAGATCCTGCGCAAGCACGCCGACCACTTGCGCCCGCTGCTGGATGGCCGCATCCACCTGACCGTGGGCACGGAAGACACGTTCCATCTCGACGAACCGGCGCACCTACTGGAGGAAACAGCCAAGGATCTGAATATCAACATTCAGTTCACGTTCGTGCCGGGGAAAGATCACGGCAACGTCTACGACGGTAATCTGGACGAGCAGATCGCTCAGGAGATGGGCGCTATCGCGCGGCCCAAGGCAAAAGCTGCGACGGCGCAGTAGTTCTATAAATGATACACGTCTACTTCGCCGACTCCGTCATTAAATCTAGCGCCGCATTCACGATCCCGTTTTCCGCGCAGCCAGGTTTGAGGTGCGTGTCGAGCACCTGGAAAGTCTTGTGTCCGTAGGCCTCATCGCTAGGAATGTAGCCGGAATCCGCACGGCCATTCGCCAGCGTGACGACCACCGTATCGGAGAACGCCGAAGCTTTCTTGAGCCGCTGCGCAATCGAGGTATAGATCTCCGCATTCACCGAGGCGAAGGCAGTCGTCCCAATCGTCAGCACGCCGACATGGACGTTAATGGGTTCCCCATCCACATACGTGCCGGGAGCGCCTTCGCGGCCTGTGTTGGTACGGGTTCGTCCTGGACACGTCACGGTTTTCCCGCTAGCCCAGATGCGAACGGCACTGGAAGTTTTCTTCGTCGTATCCAGCTTGTTCGTATCCATGACCCGGAGAACTTCTTCGCTCATCACGCGGCCCATGCTGTCCACCCATTGGTTGAGCGCCTCGACCGCTTGATCGAGCGACTGTTTGGCGCTTCCTGTGGGATCTTTGCCAAACGCAGCCTTGGCCTCACGCGCGCCATGGTGTGTCCGCAAATACAGCGGGTTCTGGTCTCCAGCCGCGCCGCTCGACCAGATCGCGACCACTTTGTCCTCGTAGGCTTGCTCGACAAACCGCGATGTCACCCCGGGAAAGTCCGCCGTCAGAATGCCCATCTCGTAGTAGTCGATGGCGTGCATCGCATAGTTCACGTACACGGCAATCGGTTCGCCGCTGGGAGTTTCAAACTTGAGAACGGCCACCGTTTTGTCGGACGGTCCATCAAGATTCGGGCCTTGGTACCAAAGGCGCGTCTGTGGATGAATGGCGTCCCGGTTCACGTTCAAGTAACTCGCGCCAGTTCCAAAACCCACTAGGGCAGGCTGGAGCTTGGCTTTGGCTTCGCGTACCGCTGCCAGAATGCCTTCTTTCAATTTTGCGCGGAAGGTATCCTGATTGGGATTGGGCCGCACTTTGGCTTCCGCTGAATCGGGATAGGGGGATGAATGTGAGTGCGTCGCCGACATCACAATATTGTCGATAGGACACTGCAACTCTTGAGCAATCTGTTTGGACACTTCCTGCCAAAGCTCTTGGTCAATGACGATCAAATCCACTCCCACCAGGACGGCACGCGTCACGTGGTTATCGAGCACGATGGCGCGCACATACAAGTGGTCGCGGATGGACGTATACGGAGCGGGCAGCGCATTCGCGGCGGGCGTGATATCCACACGCGCCGCCCCGGCGCGAAGATCCCCAACTTCAGCGGCGTGCGCGGCTGCGACCGAAACGACGATCACCCCGACCATCTGCGCCCAGCGCCTTCGCATCGATTCCTTGAACATCAAGTTTCCTAAAGCGTTCGTCAGCTCGCTTAGCCGAATGCTATAAGCGTTCCGCAATCAGAGCGGCAACCTTCTTCCCGCCTTCCGCGGTGACCCCTGCTGTTTGTAGATTGATGGTCACGAGCACATCGCCCTTGCGCATCATGATCTGCGAGTCACCGGGAACAATGAAAGCCTCATCGCCCAGCCCGGGCACTTCCGTGAACGTTTGCTTGCCGCCGAACTGAATGGCCGTGTGCGTCAGCTTCATGATGCCGGTCCCGCCTTTCCACATGAACTGCACCAGCATGTGGTTTCCTTCGGTGCCCAGCGTGTAGTCGCAGCCCATGGTGCCGCGAGGCACTGCATCCTGCACTGGAACGCCGAGTGCATCAGCGGCTTCCGACACGCTGACGAAAGAACATGGCTCTTTCTTTCCGGTATAAGGCTTGCTATTGCTGGCGAAATCACTCGCCGCCTTCTTCACGCGGTACCCGATATAGAAGCAACTCCCAATCATCAAAACACCGATCAGGGCGACAATTCCCAGCAGGATAAAAATGATCTTCATTGCGCTGTTCGACGCGGGTGCTGGGCCGGGAGCCGTGAAAACCGGGGCCGATGAACCTGCTGCGGTACTTGCCACTGCGCCCGAAGTCTTGCCGCACGATGGGCAAAATTTCACTCCTTCCGCCATCGACGTACCGCAACCACTACAGAATCCGGCCATGATTACTCCTCCTGGGAAAGACACAGCCACCTAATCTATCCTTCTCTGAGGAGCAGGTGCAATGGCTTCTTTTCAGGCCTGACTCCGGCCTTCCCCTTTTAGGCAGCCAGCAGCGCCCACCCTCGCTCCGGTGCTACACTCTACGCATTATGGCTGAAGGTCGTTCACGGGTTTGGCTCTGGATTCTTATTGGTGGCGGAGCGTTTTTTCTCTTCGTTCTCGCCGTCTTCGCGCTGGTCTACGTCACCATGCACAACGGGGATGACGGCAAGGCCTCGCTCACCAGCTTTGGCGACAAGATCGCTGTAGTGGATCTCGAGGGCGTGATTCTTTCGCCCAAGGTCGTCGTGCAGGAGCTGAAGAAATTCGCCGACGATGACTCCGTCAAGGCCATTGTCATCCACGTGAACTCGCCGGGCGGCGGCGTGGCTGCGTCGGAAGAGATTTACCGCGAAGTCAAGCGCATCCGCGACGAGAAGAAGAAGCGCATCGTCGCTTCCATTGAGTCCGTCGGCGCCAGCGGCGCTTACTACGTTTCCTCGGCGACCAACAAGATTTACGCCGACCAAGGCAGCATTGTCGGCTCGATTGGCGTAATTTCTCAGTCCATCAACTATGGCGAACTGCTGAAGTGGGCCAAGTTGAAGGATGTCACCATGAAAGCCGGCCTGTTCAAAGACACCGGCAACCCCTCTCGCGACATGACTTCCGCCGAGCAGGAGTACTTGCAGACGCTCATCAACGACATGCACGGCCAGTTCATCGGCGCCGTGGCCGAAGGTCGAAAGATGAAGGTGGAAGACGTTCGGGCCATCGCCGACGGCAAGGTCTGGACCGGCCAGCAGGCGCTTGAGCTCAAAATGGTGGACCAAATCACGGATTTTGAGGGCGCGATCAAAGATACCGCCAAAACCGTTGGCATCACCGGCGAACCCCGTCTGGTGCGCCCAGACCGCGACCGGAAGACCCTGGGCGACCTCCTGTTTGGCGACGTTTCCGACTTCCTCCCCACCAAGGAAAAACTCCTGGAAAGCCATGTCGGGTTCTATTACCTCTGGAAGTAGGGCAGGGGGTTCCCAAAGTAGTACGACCCCTCCCACTTGCGCGAAGTCCTGAAATTTGAGAGAGTTATGGAGATTCCCGTAGCGGAAAAACGGAGCGAATTCACCATGACCAAGGCCGATCTGATCGAAGATGTCTCCCGTCTGGCGGAAGTCACGCGCAAGGATGGCGAAGTGATCGTGGAGACGATTTTTGACAGCATCGTGCGCTCGCTGCGCGTGGGAGACAAAATCGAAATCCGTGGCTTCGGCAGCTTTCGCACGCGCCAGCGCAAGCCCCGCATCGGTCGCAACCCCAAGACCGGCGATAAAGTGGATGTTCCCGCGAAAAAAATCCCTTTCTTCAAGCCCAGCAAGGAGTTGAAGGACTTGGTAAATAGCGGAAGCGGCACATCTGGGACTCCAAGCGCGCCGATTGCGTCCGCCCCCCTCGCTTAAGACCCAAGGCATCCGCCAAACGGCGACGACTCAATAGTTTAGCGGCCCCATGAAGGAAACGGCTCGCATCGCCGATCAGTTGGAACGCGCCTACTCCGGCAAGGCGTGGCATGGACCGTCTCTGCGTTACTTGCTGCGTGGCATCTCCGCCCGGCAAGCGGCAAAACGCCCGATTCCTAACGCGCACACTATCTGGGAACTCGTTCTGCATATAGCCGCTTGGGACCGTGTGGTTTGCGAGCGAATTCTCGGCGGCAAGACGACCGAGCTACCTCCGGAAGAAAACTTCCCCACCGTAACCGATACCAGCGAGACTGCCTGGAAGAAAGCGTTGCAAGAGCTAGACCGGCAGCATCGGGCGCTGGTCGCGGCCATGCGGAAGTTTCCAGATGCAAAACTGAATCTCAAACTCGGCGGCGGGGATTATTCGTACTACATCACCATGCACGGCGCGGTGCAGCATGACCTGTACCACGCCGGACAGATTGCAATTTTGAAGAAGCTGATGAAGTAGATTCGGTCGTCGAGTTCGAAGTGAACGCGAAACGCGATTCTAAGGTTTAGCCCAGTCCTGCCATGCCAGACTACGAATGCGCGAGAATTCCGATACATTCGCCGTCACAAGGGTGAGCTTGTGATGAACCGCCTGTCCGGCAATGAGAACGTCATAGGCTCCAATCGGCTTGCCGGAAACTTCCAACGCCGCACGGATCGAGCCTGCGATACGAGCATCTCCATCTTCAAACGGCAGCACGGTAACAGGTCCGGCCATGAAAGTCCGCAGACGCTTGGTGTTGAATTCCTCACGAGCACTCTTTGCAACTCCGTACCAAAGCTCGAACGTCACAACTGATGACACAAAAACGGTTGCACCGCCAGCCGTCGCCCCCTGAAAACGAGCACGTACCGATGCTGGCTTCCCATTGATCAGCGCAATACATGCATTCGTGTCCAGCAAGTAGCTCATTTGAAGATTTCACGTTTGGGCGTGACCGGTTGACTGCGGCCCTTGGGCAAAAACGGCTCGGAGCTGAATTGGTCCAACTCATCAAACCACCGGGCAGGATCGGTGCCCACCGGCTCAAGGAGCACTCCTTCCGCTACTCGGCGGATGCGAACTCTGTCTCCCTCAAAACGAAACTCGCGAGGCAGCCGGACAGCTTGGCTGCGCCCATTGAGAAAAAGTTTAGCGATTCCCGGTTTTGCCACGACTCTCTCCCATGCTTTTAATATATATTAATAATATATACTCTTGACCAGCTCAGGTCAACTGAAATTCCCGCCCTGTCGCACAGAACGCGACAAGGACGGGGCGTCCCCGGCAATATTGGGAAATCTCGCTTAACTCGGAAAATGGAAATGCACGTCCTGCTTGGACACATTCGCCACGCCATCGGTGGTGGCGGGGCGGAAATGCCAGGTGTGGAGGGTGGCCACGACTTTGTCGTCCACTTCAGCACCAAGAGATTGCAGCACGCGAGTCTCGGCGACGTTGCCCTGAGTGTCAATCGTAATTTCCACGATCACATCACCCTGAATCCCCGCGGGCAGCGACGACCGCGGCACGTCGGGCCCGACGACAGGTAGCGCGGCTTGTCGGACGAAGCCAACGCTTGGACCGTCTGGTAACGATCCCTGCGGCGAGCCGGCCTGCAATGGGTCGCTTACAGGGTTGGCGACAGGATGGGTGGCGCGGGGATTCGTAGTTTTCTTCGCCACCGGTCTACGCACAATAACCGAAGACGGCGTTGATCGTTCGCGCAACTCAACTGGCGGCAAATAGACCAGCTCAGTGACGACTTCCCCACGTCCAAACATAATGTCGGACGGCTTCACAATACTCGCATTAAGCGGCCGGTAGATCAGCGCCAGCAGGAACAGACCATGCCCGACGATCGAGAGCACGGCAGCAGGGGTCAGGCTTTTGCTCGCGCGCTGTCGCTGTGTGAACAAGTGATCTCTCCGCTCGGACTCTAGTCTCTTAGACGTGACAGCTAATAAATCGTGAGGCCCAGACACTTCGATTATGGCAGGAAAAGAGCCGGATGGAACAAAATAAGACCTTGGGCGCGAGCACTTTGTCCCAGCGCAAAGAGGTTGCACCTAAAGGTACTAGGACAGAATCCCGACTGCTCCCATCATTCGCCCCGTTACCCCCTTTCCCTTCCGGTACGAGAACAACAAATCCGTCCGGCACCCCGTACACAACGGCGACACATGAATATTCTTCGCTGCGACACCCGCGTCCAAAAGCTGCCTACGATTGGCTTCCACCAGATCGAGAAACAATTGAATCGGCAGCTCGCTATGCCCCGGCGCCCGCGCGGTCAGAAAAAGCATGGGATACTTTTCGCGAACCGGATCGAGCTCCTTAATTTCCCGAAACAACTCAGCCGCGTAGGCGAACTGCGCTTCAAACTGCACGCGCACTTCAGGACCAATTTCGAAACAACACTTCCGGATGCCCGGACCAATGGCCGCCTGAATATTCTTCGGCTCGCTGCCGAAGTTGCGGCGCATTTCCCCCACACCTTTTTCCACGATGCGGCGCAAGGTTCCGCGCCATCCGGCATGGAACACGCCCACGACCTTGCGCTTCGGATCGACGAGAATCACCGGCAGGCAATCCGCCGTTTGCACGGCGAGCACCAGACCCGGCGTGTCGGTGATCATGCCGTCGCCAACTTCCGGCTGCGAGTACGCGCCACTGACAGCATGAATGCGGTCAGAATGAATCTGCCGCAGCGTGACTAGCGCTGTCTTCGTGCCAGCAACACCGAGAGCTTGCAAAAAAACCGCCCGATTCCGTTCCACTGTTTCGCGGCGGTCTTCTTTCGTAAAACCCAGATTCAAACTCGGCGTGCCGTAGGCCTTGCTGAACCCGCCGGGCCGCGTACTGAAGCCGTGGATCAACCAAGGCAGCTTGCGCAGCGCGTCGACGGCAACAATTTGAGGAGTGGTGGCTTTCTTTTCACGAATTTTGCCGACCGTCTTTGGGCTGGTTCCGGACTTCGCTCTCGGCTTGGTTTTTGTCTGTACTGGCACACTTTTATCTTAGCCGAAGCGCGTGGGTTGAAGCCGCGCGGTTCGCGCGACGCTGCGGCGGGCCAAAAAATTCAGTCAAAACCCAATGCTAGCTTATTAAAGAATAATGGTTTAAACTTTAATAACGAAAATCCTTATTAAAGGATGTTTGCAATGCCCACCGTAAGTAGAAGCAGGCTAGGCACTTACGTAACTAGTTCCGTGACCGGAGAAACCGTGCGCGCCTTCATCCCGCCACCTTTGCCGCCGGAACCTGCCATTGACATGCGCCAGCTTTACCAACATCTCGACAGGGCCAACCAAGCTCTCGGCCGACTCGATGGACTCACCAAAGTACTGCCGGATACGAAGTTTTTCTTGTTCCTCTACGCGCAGAAAGAGGCTCTGCTCTCCGCGCAAATCGAGGGAACACAATCGTCGCTTTCGGATCTGCTTCTGTTTGAAAGCTCTGGAGTTCCCAAGGTTCCATTCGAGGATGTCCAGGAAGTTTCCAACTACGTGAGCGCAATGGAGCATGGCCTCCGCCGCATTAAGAAAGACGGATTCCCTATTTCCCTGCGATTGATCCGCGAAATCCATGCTCGATTGCTGCGCGGCGGTCGTGGAGCAGAGAAGATTCCTGGCGAATTCCGCAGATCGCAAAACTGGATTGGCGGCAACCGCCCAGGCAATGCCCTATTTGTTCCCCCTCCCCCGGATCGCCTGATGGAGTGTATGGGCAGTTTCGAGCGGTTTCTGCACAATGAAACCCACAAGTTGCCGCTCTTGATCGAACTGGGACTCGTTCATGTGCAATTTGAAACGATCCATCCGTTCCTGGATGGCAACGGTCGGCTGGGGCGACTGCTGATCACGTTATTACTTTGCGCCAAGAATGTGCTCAGTGAGCCGATGCTGTATCTCAGCCTGTACTTTAAAAGTCACCGAACCCGCTACTATGAGCTGCTTCAGCGCGTAAGGTCTGAAGGCGCGTGGGAGGAATGGCTGATCTTCTTTCTGGAAGGTACGGAGACGACAGCCAGCGCGGCAGCGGAGACGGCGAAGCAGATTCTGGACACCTTCGCCAGAGACCGCGAACACATTCAGTTAGGCCTGAAACGCGCCGCGCCTAACGCATTGCGCGTACACGAATACCTACAGAAGAACCCGATCGCCAACATAGCTGGAATCACTAAAAAATTGGGCCTGACCCCTCCAACTGTGACCGAGGCGCTGTTGCATCTCAAGAAGCTCGGTATCACCCGGGAAATCACCGGTAAGCGGCGAGGCCGCTTCTTCGCCTACTCCCGCTACCTCAAGATCTTGAGCGAGGGAACCGATCCCCTCAAGCTGGCCTGATCGCCGCCAGGCTTATTAAAGGATAACGCCTTATCCTTTAATAACGAGATTGCTTATTAAAGGATATTGCAATCATCCCTGTAAACCACAGCAAGCTCGGCACTTACACTTGCGGTTCCGGGCTGAATTTCGTGCTGCCTTATAGCGTTTGCCCACCCTCGCCCGCGAACGCTATACTTTCCTTGCCATGTTCGATAACTTCCACGCCCAAAACCGCTGGTCAAAAACGGACGTTCACTGTCTCTATCAAGCTCTGGTCGTCGCCATCGCTACGCGCCACGCCGACGCCGTGGACATCAAGTTTCTTGCCGACGGCAAGCCGGTGTGGATCGCGCTGCCGCATCCTTCCTGGGAGGAATATCAACGGCGCACTGGGAAAGTCATCACGGACTCGCTCGCCATCCAGATCGCGGGACACTATCTGAAGACAGCAATTGAAACCGGCGAGCACACCGGACAGGAAATGTATTCCCTCACCGTGGCGGAAACTTTGCAACATCTCGATGCTGCTCTGGAAGAGTTGCTGGCTCCCGCCAAAGCGTAGATTCGCTTCGACACTCGCCCCCAGCGGAAATCGCGCCCTCTATTATTTTCCATTTTCAGTACTGAGAATGTCGTAGTTGTAATTTAGCAGGACTCGCTTGGGCGGCTCGGAAATATCCGTGAGCGGGACCGACAACGGGACGGTCGAGTTCCCCGCTACCCGCACCGCGCCAACCTTGAGAATCTTGCCTCCGCCAAAATCCAGATAGATCGGCACCGGCATCATAAATTTCTCGTCCACATTGGATTGCGTAATTTTCAAGTTCATCTGGAACCCGTTCTTGATGGGCGCGAAACTCGACTCCAGCCTATAGTCCGGCAAATAGGTTCCGTAGACGTATTGGTTGAAGAACCAGTCCATCTTCATATTGCCCGTCTGGTCCATCTCCCGCGTCATGTGCCGTTCCACGACTTCCTTGAAATCTTCCGTGCTGCTGGGGCGGTTGTAGAAGCTGTGGACGTAGTCGTGCATCATAACCTTGAAAGCTTCATCTTTGGTCTGCGGGTTCCACATCATCATGCGCAGCATATGCAGGATGTAGCCGCCCTTGGGATAGATCAAACGGTTTACATCGAAGCCCACTTTGGTGTTGCCCAGGCGGTACCCCATTGTGACGGACCCCACATCAATCAGCCGCTTGCCTTCTGTGCTCTTCGCGAGCAGATCCGTCTTCCATCTTTTAAGAAAGTCCCGATAAGTATCCGGCTGCTCCGAGTACACCGATTGGAGATACAGCGACGCTGCAAAATGCGCGAATCCCTCACTCAGCCAGTTGTCCCGATAACTCGGAATTCCCACCGTATGTCCGAACCATTGGTGAGCAACCTCATGGGGCGCTACGACACGCCAGAAACCGTGGGAGGCAGCATCGGTTTCAGCACCGTAGACTTTCTGAAAAGAAGCATGAGGCATGTAAATGAGCGCGGGCCAGGATTGGCCGAAACGATTCGTAGGCTGTTCGGTGAGTGCCAGCCGCTGATAGGGCGCTGGGCCAAAATAGTCCGTGTAGAGGTGGACGGCCAATTGGCCCTCGGCGACTTCGCGCTTCAACATGGAGCCTTCCGAGTACCACTGGGTATTGGCGTAGACTTCGATCTTGTATTTTTCGTCTTCGGCGACGGCTTCTTCTTTTTTATAGGTCGCAAAATTGAACCCGGCAACGGCCTGGGGCACATCGGCCTTCCATTCCGTCGTGCCTACATCACCCTCCACGTATGCCTTGCCGGGAATGCCGGTCGCTACCATGGTCAGACCTTGGGGAATGTGAAACGCCATCTCGTACGTGGCGTAATCGCCGAAGGTTGAGCTGGGGTACCAGTTATGTCTCGCTACTGGGAAATAGTTTCAAATCCGGCATCAATGATTGCCTCCTTGCCGCTGTAGACAGTCGTGATCGTCGTGCGCTCACCCTTGGCAAGCGGCTTGGGAAGGATCACGCAGAAATCGGCATCGTCGTCTTTGTTCTCTTGAACGAAGGCAAGAAGTTTGCCTTCCGCATCCAGAACATTCCGCACCCGCAGTGTGTGGAACAAATCGAAGGGTACGACTCTGAGGCCATCAATGGTGGAGGCGAAGGTTGTTTGGGCAATGCCATCCAGCTTGCCTCCTTTGTCGATAGTGGCGTCAAGTTTCTGGTGCTCGATGTCGATGGCGAGGTTGTACTGGCTGCCACGGGCCTTGCCGTCCTTGTACTCATCGGAATAGTGGAACGCCGCCCAGGTTCCCGCCTTCTTGTCTTCGTAGGTGACCAGCGCAACTTCCTCAGGTGCGATGTTGAACTCCGAGACGCCGTGGGGGTCGATGGCAAACAGCATTTTGCTGGAAACTTTTTTCCCATGTATGAAAGCCCAGAAAAGACCTCCCTGCGGCGAGGCCAGTACATCTTCCAGGATGCGACCGTCCAAATTGTATTTTCTTTCCTTCCTCAAATACTTCTGCACGCCCGCCAGCGCTCCCGCGACATCCCCACCCGAGGAAACTGAAGTCGGAGGGGGGCCCGTCGTTTTCTTCACTTCTTCGTAGGTTCCATCGGTGAAACGAAATACAACCTGATCGAACTCCTCGTGTAACGAGGGCTCTTTCGTCAACTCCGCCAAACTCTTCTTCTCCACTTCGATGGGCGGCACAAGGTCGAACGTTCCGTGGCCGAAGAAAACCGCCCCCGTCACCTTGCCATTCACCGGAGCAAGGAAAGTCAGAACCCCGGTCAAAACGAACGTGCCCGCATCGCGATTGAGCGCCAGCTCCTTCACGGGAATCTCGTCGCCGCTACCAATGTTGCGCAAAGCTTTGTAAGTAGGGTCGATGTTGGCTTGCTGAATCTCGGCGGGAATGGCTGGGCGGGCGGCAGTGCTGGGACGCTGCGCCAAATCCTGAGCGGAAGCGACGCCAAGGATTGTGAAAAGGACGACCACAATCGCAGTGGCTCGAAATTTGATGACGAACTTCATGCAACCCTCGCAAGATGACGTTGCATCTCGCGCCATTGTACAGTCCGCCTTTCGCACACTACTCCTAACCGACCGGTCGTTTGCGACCCCCATCACACTCAAGTGTTCAACCCGCACTTGGCTTTCCCCCGTCCCTGAGCGCACAATAATTAGGCTGGATTCATAAGTAAGGAGCGTCATTATGGCAACTGCAAGTCATTCGCCCACCGTGGCAGAACTCTTGGATCGACAGGATGTTCATTTCAACCTGGCGGCTGCGCCGCTCGTGGAACATGCTATCCGAAGGAACGAAGGACGACTCGCCGCAAACGGCGCCATCGTCGCCACGACCGGCAAGAGAACGGGCCGATCACCGAAGGACAAATTCGTCGTCAAGGACGCCCTGACCGCCGATAAAGTGGCCTGGGGAGCCGTCAACCAGCCGTTTGACCCAGCAAAGTTCGACGCCTTGTACGCGCGCGTGATGGAGTATTTGGACGAGCGTGAGCTTTTCGTCCAGGATTTGTTTTGCGGCGCTGATACAAACTATCGGCTTCCGGTTCGCTTCGTGAACGAATTTGCCTGGCATAACTTGTTCGTTCGGCAACTCTTTATCCGCCCCAGCGCCGCGGAGTTAAAAGCGCACAAGGCTGAGTTCACCGTGATCGCAGCTCCCGGCTTCAAAGCCGACCCAGGGCGGGATGGCACAAATTCCGAGGCCTTCGTCATCATTAACTTCACGGAGCATCTGATCCTGATCGGCGGCGGCGCTTATGCCGGCGAGATCAAGAAGTCCATCTTCAGCACCATGAATTTCCTGATGCCGCCGCGCAATGTATTTCCCATGCACTGTTCGTCCAACGTCGGGCATAACGGCGTGACAGCACTATTTTTTGGGCTGTCGGGCACAGGCAAGACGACGCTTTCCGCCGACCCGACACGTAACCTGATTGGCGACGACGAGCACGGCTGGAGCAGCGATGGCATCTTCAATTTCGAAGGCGGATGCTACGCCAAGTGCATCAAGCTATCGCAGAAGAACGAGCCGCAAATTTGGAGTGCGCTGCATTTCGGGTCGGTGCTGGAGAACGTTGTTCTCGATCCGGAAACTCGCGTCCCGAACTATGCGGACGATAGCCTTACCGAAAACACTCGCGCGGCATATCCAGTTGACTTCATCGAGAACTGCGTGATCCCGGGCGTGGGCGGACATCCAAAGAATGTTGTCTTCCTAACGGCAGACGCCTTTGGTGTTCTACCTCCAGTAGCCAAACTCACGCCGGAGCAGGCCATGTTTCACTTCATGTCCGGCTACACGGCCAAAGTAGCGGGCACGGAAGCCGGCGTCAAAGAACCTCAAGCCACGTTCTCGACCTGCTTTGGCGCGCCTTTCCTACCGCTGGCTCCGAAAGTCTATGCGGAAATGCTGGGCCGCCGCCTGCGCGAGCACGACGCCCAATGCTGGCTGGTCAACACGGGCTGGCAAGGCGGCCCGTACGGCGTAGGCAAGCGCATGGATATTCCCTACACGCGCGCCATGGTCGATGGCGCCGTAGAAGGCACGCTGGCTCAAGTCGAGTTCGAGGTAGAACCGTCTTTCGGCCTCAACATCCCAATCACGTGCCCGGGCGTGCCATCCAAGCTGTTGAACCCCCGCAATGCCTGGGCCGATAAAGCCGCCTACGATCGCGCGGCAGCAGACCTCTGCGCTCGTTTCGCGAAAAACTTCGAAGAGTTCGATGCCCCGGAAGAGATACGCGCGGCGGGACCGAAGGCGCAGAAGTAGCGGGAGGAAAGTCAACTCAGCGAACTATGCAGCTTGGTTCCTTCTAGCCCAGGTCAAGTCTCGCCCGATGAGGAGTTCCCTCATTTCCGCGTGATGAGTATTCGTCATACTGACAAGTTCCGTATCGAACCCCTGACCCTTCGCGAGTTCTCTAACACCTTCAGCATCGTCATATGTCATAAGGAAATCACCGGAGACTTTGCTGACCACTTGAAACAGTTTTTCGTGGTCGAGTACCGTGACAACGCGATGATGACAACAAGCCGAAACTGCGAGTGCCCCGTCCTTGTCGCGTTCCTCAGCGACAGGGCGGGGATTTCCTCTGCTGAAGTATGACTACACAATCACGTTGTCACGATACTAGTTCGGAGTGTCTATTAAGACGCCCTGCGCTTCGCTCCACAATGCATCCGCCGCGCTTGCGGCTTCTGCCTCCGTTGAGAATGCGCGCTCTTCGCGGGTTAGATAATCTATGGGGTAGTTGCCTTCTACAATGCGCAGGACGCCTCCGCCAAAACCATCAGCCTCTATAAGCACGACTTCATCTTCGCCGTAGCTCAAGTCCGCGCGAAATAGAATTTTCCCACGCTCACTAATCTTGAGACGCTGCCGCAACTCGTCCAACTGGCTCTGCAAGCTAGCGACTAACTGCCTATCTGTTTGGCGGAGGAGATCTTTGTTCATTTTTTACTCGATTGCGCTGGAGTATTCACGCCGAAATTCTTCCGAAACAATTCTTAACACCTTCTGGCGGTCCTCTGGTTCCTCAAAGCTAGTTGCCATCTTTAGCAGATCATCCTTGGCGATGGATTGTACCTTCATGTCGATAAGGTATTTCTTCACGTCCTTGCAAATTTCATCGATGATGAGGATAACATTCCCGTCCTGAAGACGCTCCCTGTCGAAGTTCAGCTTGAGTTCTGCGTAGACTCTGTCTGCCTCTGATTCAGTTTGTATCCGAAGCTTCTTCACTTGATAGACCACGCCAAAGTTGGTAGATAGATCCACGCCTCTGTCATGAGCGGCTGTCCGCGTATCCCGGTAGATTTTGCAGGCGAATTTCTCCAGATGGACCTTGATGACCGCAAAGCTAAAAATTTCGAAATTTGCTGGGGTCTTCACAATTTGTTCTCGAATCAGTTCAAGAAATTGCAATGGGTTCTCGGCATAAGCCACGCGCGCAGCCGCATTGCTAAGGAGCGGCACAACTCCCAAGCGCTCATCAATGTGCCTCTTTATCCGTGGCGGGATCCAATCGCAAACAGCCGATGCAAACGTGGTGTAGGGAGGCAGCAATTTATATTTCAGATGGCCGACGGACTCTAGCACGCTGTATCGCGACATTCGCGTGCCGTAGGCATCGTAGTATTTTGCGCCCACATGGACGTCATGTCCGAGAAACACTTTCAACTGTCGTACTGCCGCTTCGTATGCCTTCTTAATTTCAGCATCTGAGAAAACCATCTGTCGTGTTTTGAGGAACCCTCGCAGAAGACCGAGGGTTATCACTGGCATGATGACTTTGGTCTGCGAATGCTTCAGCATTCGGTCTATTTCGTCCAGGCAGAACGTCTCGGTTTCAGAAGGTGTCGTTTTTTGGCTTTTCCTCATGTTCGTTACAAGACAGAACACACACCCAATGGGTCCTGCGCCTTGTCCTTCGTGCAATTCGGAACCTTATTGTTGAAAGGGCAAAGACGCTTTTTTCTGTTACGGATAGCCGCTTCCGAATTGTTGTCAATCGGGAAACCGAAAACTTCGGCCATCGGCTGCTTGCGCATCGACTGTTATCCTCGCTCCAGCGAACATCGAGAATACCACGGCTAATTAACGACAGGGTTGACCCGCAACTTACGTCCAATCCCATTCCGTCTACGAGACTCCTTCTGTATCATCAACCGAAGCCACCATGTTCCTCCGCAAGCTCCAAATCGACTACGAAGCCGACGGCCAGCGCCACCCCTGCCCCCTCAAGTGGCTGGACAACTTTTCCATGCGGAACTTCACCAACGCCTCGGTTTTCGACGACACCCTGCCCATC
>JAYTQD010000756.1:0-2258 GCA_043746935.1 Acidobacteriaceae bacterium
AACCCAGCCACCACGGCTCCCAAAGCATGATCCTGACGAAAATGTTCCAAAGACCTCTCCCCAGCCACCGCCTCAATCCGCCGCACTCCCGAAGACACGCTGCCTTCGCTCAGAATCTTAATCAACCCAATCTCGCCCGTCGCCCCCGTATGCGTGCCGCCGCAAAGCTCGGTCGAGAAATCCCCAATCTTCACCACGCGCACCTTGTCGCCATACTTCTCGCCAAACAAGGCCATGGCTTTGTATTCGTTGATCGCCTGGTCAATCGGGACATCCGTCATCGTCTTCACTTCCGTATTCCGCAACACTTCCTTGTTGATGATGTCCTCAATGTCCTGCAACTCGCTGTCTTCCACTCCTGCAAAATGCGAAAAATCAAACCGCAGATGCCCCGGATGCACCAGCGACCCCGCCTGCTTCACATGCTTCCCCAAAACTTCCCTCAACCCAGCCTGCAACAGATGCGTCGCCGTATGATGCCGCATGGTTGATCGGCGAATGTCCGAATCCACAACCGCATCCAACTTGTCGCCCACGCAAATCGCCTGCTTGGCCACAACCTTATGCGCCCGCACTCCCTGCACCGGCGCATAGCAACCCGTCACTTCAGCCACAACAGTGTTGTGATCGCCGCTGTACAGCACGCCGCGATCCCCAACTTGCCCGCCGGACTCGGCATAGAAAGGCGTGTGGTCGAGAATCACTTCGCCCGAGTCACCGGGCTGGAGTTCCTTGACGCCGAAATCATTCTTGATAAGGGCAAGAACCTCGCACCCGGTTGATTCACTTTGGCGATATCCGTCGAACACAGTTACTGGGTGTTCTCTGTAAACTGGGCTGGCGCTCTGCTTGGCTGTTGCTTTCCACGAGGCCTTTGCACGTTCTCTCTGTTCATGCATCGCCTGATCAAAGCTTGGCTGGTCGAATTCCAGCCCACGGTCTCGTGCCGCGTCGACCATGAAGTCCAGTGGGAGTCCGAACGTGTCGTATAGCTTGAAAGCATCTTTGCCTGGGAGCTTAGGAGGTGATGAAGGTATCCCCTCTCCGGCGGTGGCCGCGTGTGTCTTTCCAAGCTCAATAGCCTGGTCAATCAATTCTTCCAACTTGGCAAGCCCCACATCCATCGTGTGGGCGAAGCGCAACTCCTCCGACAGGACAGTTTTTGAAACCCGCTCGATGCCTTCGCTCAGCTCTGGGTATGCAAACTGCATCAGGTCCCGAACTAGGTAGACCATTTGGTGAAGAAAAGGTTTCTTTTGACCGAGCAGCCGTCCGTGAGTAATTGCGCGACGGATAATCTTCCGCAACACATAGTTACGGCCTTCGTTGCCCGGAATGACTCCGTCAGAAATCAGAAATGTCGCAGCCCTGGCATGATCCGCAATCACACGCAGCGATGCGGCAGACTTAGCACGTTCTTCTCTCGCGAGTTCCTCGTCCCAGACGACCCCGACCAAATCGGCGGCTCTCCGGATCAGCGGCGTAAACAGATCCGTCTCGTAGTTAGAAATCACGCCCTGCAATACGGACGCCACCCGCTCCAACCCCATCCCAGTATCAATCGAAGGTTTCGGTAACAGGCTAAAGATAGTACCTCCAGCCGGGCGCGCCACGAAATCATATTGCATGAAAACTAAGTTCCAAATCTCTACATACCGTCCGCACTCGCAGCCAAATTTGCAGTCTGTATGCCCGGCATCGCTGGCTTGCACGCCCATGTCATAGTGGATCTCGCTGCATGGTCCACAAGGGCCCGTTTCACCCATCTGCCAAAAGTTGTCTTTTAGCCCCATCGCGAAAATTCGATCCTGGCTCACACCAACGCCTAGCCAATATTTTTCGGCTTCTTCGTCACGTGGGATATCACGGCCGACTAGGTTTGCCCCTTCGAAAATCGTCACATACAACTTGTTCTTGTCTATCCCAAACCACTCCGGCGACGTAATCAGTTCCCAGGCATACGCCACCGCATCCTTCTTGAAATAATCCCCAAACGAAAAATTCCCCAGCATCTCAAAAAACGTATGATGCCGGTTCGTAAACCCAACATTCTCCAGATCGTTATGCTTCCCGCCCGCGCGCACGCACTTCTGCGAGGTGGTCGCCCGCGAGTACCCGCGATTTTCCAGTCCAAGAAAAACATCCTTAAACTGGTTCATTCCAGCGTTGGTAAACAGCAAGGTAGGGTCGTTCTGCGGAACCAGCGACGACGAATGCACTTCCTTGTGCCCTTTTTGCACAAAGAAATCCAGAAACTT
>JAYTQD010000757.1:0-5999 GCA_043746935.1 Acidobacteriaceae bacterium
GCGGCAATTCTGAGATCTTTTTCCGGAGGGCAAAGCAGGATCGCAACGTTAGCGTTTTCGAAAGCGTCCCCTAGTAAATCGGCCAACAACGCGCAGAACTCATCCGGATTGGGAGCGGTGGCTGCGGATCGTACGATCAGGTGCAGCAATTCCACTTGCCGAGTGCGGGCGTGCTCGGCGTCATGCAGGTGGTGATTTTCCAGCAGCATGGCGACTTGGGCGGCCAGCATGGAGAGCATGACCAAGTCTTCATTCGCGAAAGGTTGGCTGCCGTTTTTCTCAGCCACCAAGGTTCCAAGAGCCTTTTCGCGTATCAAGAGAGGGAGATACACAGCCGATGTATCGTTTCCCGACGTATCTTGGGCGCTGCGTATCCGAGCCGCTAGCGCGATCGGATCGGAGTCTCGCAAAGAAACTGTGCGCGGGCGGTCTTGTGGCCATTGGTGCTCGGCCCGGCAAGACATCTGCTGCCGAGCAGGATCGAGAAGGAAGACAGCGGCGCGTTGCATCTCCGTATGGCTCCGGAGAAGCAGCAGCAAGGTTTCCAAAACGGTTTCCTGCTGGCGGCCAGCAAGCAGCATCTGCGTGGCTTGCTGCAGTGCGGCGAGCTGTCGCGAGCTGAGTTCGGTCGTTGGCACAGTGGTGAAGAGGTGTTGCCCGATATTATAGGGCCAACAACCTAACTCTGTGGATTACGTATGCGGTACCGCTCAGTAACGTTGAAAAAGCAAAAGCCGCGACCAAAGGCCGCGGCTTGGTTCGAAAGCGCAGGCTCAGGCAGCGTGCTTGACTGAAGCCAGTGCCGGACTCTTTTCCGCGAACGCGCGCGATTTTGGCGTGAATTGTGTCACATGCATTTCACTCCAGTCGTAGGGCAACTCTGTGCCGCAGTCCAAACACACGACATAGGTTCCAGTGATCGCCGCAGCGGCAGTGCGTCGCAGCGCCGGTTTCGTAGTAATCGGGAAACTGTAATTGGAGTGCCGGCAACCGAAAATGGCATCGACAAGTTTTGCAATCATTGCAATTCACCTCCACAGAAAAAACGTGCTCGAACTGGTTTCATAAATAGTTGGCGGGTTGTGAGAACCTTACCTCTGGGGCTAAAGCCCCGTGTTTTGTTCACGAACGCGGGCCTGAAGGCCCGCTCTACCGGTCTTGCGCATGAAGAAGAAATCAAGCCCTCGGTCTTGCGCATGGAGAAGAAATCAAGCCCTCGGTCTTGCGCATGGAGAAGAAATCAAGCCCTCGGTCTTGCGCATGAAGAGGAAACCAAGCCCTCGGTCTTTGCTCGCGGAGAGGAACCTGAGCTCTGTCTTCGGCTATCGGCATTTGTCATCAACATTCTGTTTGTCTTATCATTCGTACTTTTCCGCACTACAGACTTAGATTCCAAATCGGAGGAAAAGGTTCGTCGGGGGTACGAGAAAAGTCAGGGGATTGGATGGAGGAAAGCAGCAAGTGCAAGTTGCCGCTGGACTTACCGTTTGGAGGGGTTATGCGTTTTGCGGGCCGGAGGCTTTCTTTTTGGCTTGGCACTTGGCCTGAATGGCTTGCTGTAAGCGGCTACGCAGCTCGTCGGGCAGCTCGTAAATTTCCGTATTTTTGTAGATCTGTATGGTTTTCTTGGTTGTATCGCAAACAACGTAACAGTTGTGGCACCAAGCCAAATGATCGTCGAGCTCCGATCGCGTGCGCGCGTCCAGCGCGCCGTCCAAGTACTCGTTGAGCTCCTTCAAAAACTCAGTACACTTCACGCTACGCTGTCTCCACTGTGGGTTTTACGAAGAAGCGGTTGAGCCTTTCGCGCAATTGCAAACGAGCGCGCAGGAGCCGCGACTTCACCGCCGGAATGCTCAATTCGAGTGCTTCGGCCGTTTCTTCCGTCGACAAACCTTCCACATCGCGCAGGATAAACACCGTACGGAAGCCTGGGGGCAACCCCTGAATCGTACGGCTCAAAATCTCGCGCAATTCCTCTTGATTGTAATTCTGTTCTGGATTCGGACTCCAGTCCGCGACTTCGCGCGGTACCGAATCCTCACCCACCTGAATCTCTTCGTCCAGCGACACGATGCCTGGGCGGCGCCGACGCAACTTCATCAACGCTTCGTTGACGGCGATCCGCACCAGCCAGGTGTAAAACTTCGACTGCTCCTGGAACTGCTGCAAGTTCGTGTACGCCTTCAGAAACGCATCCTGCACCACGTCTTCCGCATCTTCACGGTTTTGCGTGATGTGCTGGGCAATGCGGAACACGTTCCGGTCGTAACGCCGGACGAGTTCCCCAAAGGCTCCGTCGTCACCACCCTTGGCGGCTCGGACTAGCACCAGCTCTTCGCTGGGAGGATCGCTTATTTTGTGTTGGATGGCTCCCATGTACCTTCCGATTCAACAATTTTGGGGCACCAAGCACGGCACCAAAGGGGTATTGTACCGGGGATTGCCGCTTCGTGCCTTGTCATAATTGGACGGCCCAGCGCGGGATTCGTCTCAACTTTATGGCTGGGTAATCGAAAGTAATCTGCCCCAATTCGTTGGGTTCCCCTAGACTCAGGTCACCTGGTAGTCGGTAAAGGGCCAGGGTGACTTCCCAATGACAGATCAGGCGTGGATTCACGAAGTAGTAGGGCGCGTTGCCTCGGAGGTTCTGGAGAGCCGCGTCGCGGAGCTGCGGGACGAGCTGGTACGCCGTGCCGTGGAGGAAGTGCAGCCGGCTCTCTCCGCTAGCGGTGGTGGCAGCGACAAGCTGCTGGCTGCCGTGGCGCAGGTGCAGACCCATGCGGGGCAAAGGGACATCCTTAACGCGCTGCTGGAACAAAGCGCTGGGTTTTGCGCGCGCAGTGTTCTGTTTGTTGTGAAACAGGAAGTTGCGACTGTGTGGCAAGCGATTGGTTTTGACGACGATGATGCTGTCCGCAACTTCGCCCTCGATTCCGAGACGCCTCTTCTCCAGTATGTTCTTGGAAAACGTGAGCCTTGCACCGGCGACACAACGCGCATGGATGCGCGTTTCCTTACCACTTTCGGCGCCCCGGTCAACGGTGAGTGCCATCTGCTGCCCTTATTCTTGAAAGATAAAGTGGCAGCGGTTTTGTATGCTGATGCTGGAACGGCGAATGCTTCCTGCGAGCGGGCCGCATTGGATTTGCTGGCACGCTTCACGAGTTTGTGGCTGGAAGCGCAAGCTGGGCGTAAGGCTGCGCAGGAAGAATCGAGCCAGGCTCCGGCGGTCTCGGAGCCGCCCGCAGCGGAAGTCTCCGCCAAACCAGCGGCTGGGTTATCTGCTGATGCATCCGAGTGGTCCCATGGGACGAGCGCTGCCGCGGCGGCTCCGGCGATGGAGGCGCATGCCCCCGCGCAGTTTGCCCCAGCCGCCGCCGCCATGTCCGCGGCCGATGCCGATACCCACAAGAGGGCACAGCGCTTTGCGCGCCTGCTTATCGACGAGATCAAGCTTTACAACAAAGGCAAGCTCGAAGAGGGTCTGAAGCGGAAGGACCTCTATGATCGCCTGCGTGATGACATCGACAAGAGCCGCGCCAGCTATGCGAAGCGGTATGGAAGTACTGCCGCCGCATCCGGTGACTATTTCGTTCAAGAGCTGATTCGGGGACTTGCACAGGGTGATGCCTCCTCCTTGGGAGCGAACTTCAAGCACTGATCCGCGATAAACTAAAGGCAACGTGACCTGTAGACGTCTTGTCTCGCATTTCCTCATTTTTCTGACGATTGCTGTCATTGGTGCCGATTTTTGCGCCGCCGCCACCAGCCGTGCCCATCCGGTGCCTCGCGGGGTTCATAAGAAGAGCAAGCACAGCCGACGCGTGCTGCGCGTCCACCAGGCCTTTGTGGCCTCGAAGACGCTGCGGCCCATGGCGCAACAGCTCTTGCGCGAACGAACGCCGGAAGGGTATCGCGGGGTGGAAGCATACGCCCGCCTGCATAACGCCGAAGATGCCGGCTCGCTGGCCTGGTTCGTGGTCGCGTACGCGCACATGCTGGATCACAACCCCGCAGAGGCGCTGGAACCGCTGCGACGCGCTCAGGCTAAGGCCAACGAACTCGCGGATTACACGACTTACTATCAGGCGACGGCGCTGCAAGAAACTGGCGATTCTGCTCATGCCGAAGTCTTGCTGCGAAATTTCGAGCAAAAATTCAATGGGTCGATTTTCACCCGCGAAGTCCATCTAACCCGAGCCCGGGCGCTGCTGGCTTTGGAGCGGCCTACCGAAGCGGTTGCCATCCTGGAAGCGGACAGGCTGCCCACACGTGCCGATATCGAACTGACGATCGGACGTGCTTACGCTGCCGCTGGGCAACCCGCTAAAGCCGCCGCTGCACTGCGCGCTGTGTTTTACGGAATGCCGCTGGCCAGCGAAGCGGACGAAGCCGAAAAGGAATTGGTCGCGCTTTCCGGCCATATCCAGCCCGCTAATATGACGGAGCGAAGGACCCGCGCGGACTTGCTGGTCAAGGGTAAGCGCTATTCGGATGCCGCCACGGAGTTTCGTGCACTGATCGGTGACGCTACACCGCAGGACAGGCCGGCGCTGGAAGCGGCTCTTGCCGGAGTGCTGCGGCAAAGCGGTCGTACCCGTGAAGCGAAGCAGGCTCTGGATTCACTGGCCGATGCTACTGGTGAAGTGCAAGCGCAGCGTCTCTATAATCTTGGCGAAATTGCCCGTGCGGCCGATGACGATGCTGGCTTCCAAGGCTACCTAGCGCAGTTGCGCCATGTCAGTCCAACTAGTTCCTGGCTTGAACAAGCTTTGTTCTCATCTGCGAACAAGTATTTGGTCAGCAAAGATTATCCCAAAGCGGAGTTCCTCTACCGGGAGCTGGCGCAGCGCTTTCCCAACGGAAGCCACGGTTCGTACGCTCATTGGAAATCGGCATGGCTGCTGTGGCGTCAGGGGCAGAACGAGGAAGCGCGCCGGGAATTCGAGCAGCAGATCATGCTCTTTCCCGACGGTGCGGAAACTCCCGCCGCCCTATATTGGCGCGGTCGCGCAGCCGAGGAAGACAACGAGCCGACGCGCGCGCGCGCCTACTACGAAAAACTCAACCAGCGCTACCGTAACTACTACTATGGCCAGTTAGCGCGGGAACGTCTCGATACTCTGGCAGCTTCGTCCGCGGCGCCCGAGCCTGCATTGGCGAGTCTCCATGTTGCTGAGTCACCCACTCTTCTAACGCTGAATGATCCTCCCGCTGAGAGTCTCCGCGTGCAAAAGGCGAGTTTGCTGGCCAATGGCGCGTTGCTGGATTTGGCGTTACGTGAACTCCACGCCGCAGCGCTTGAGGAAGGCGGCAACTGGGAAGTGGCCGAGATGGCGCGGCTCTGTCAGGATGCTGGCCACTATGACCGGGCTCTCGACGTAGTCAAACACGAAGTGCCGCGCTATTTTGCGAGCGATCTCTTCAATCTTCCGCCGCCTTACTGGCAGGCTCTCTTTCCCAGACCCTATTGGACCGACCTCAAAACTTACGCCGCGCAAAATGCCCTCGACCCGTATTTGGTAGCGGCGCTGGTTCGTCAAGAATCCGCTTTCAACCCGAGTGCGATTTCTCACGCCAACGCGATTGGCTTGATGCAACTGCTCCCCGGCGTAGGTCGGCTTGTCGCTAAGGATTTGAAGATTCGGCATTTTAGTCCCGCGATGCTCACGGTTCCTGCCGTGAATTTGCGCATGGGCACAAAGTATTTCAAAGAAATGGTCTCGCAATTTGGCGCGGTGGAATATGCCTTGGCCGCCTACAATGCCGGTTCCACTCGGGTGATCGACTGGCAGGGGAGCGCGAAGTACCGCGACATTCCGGAGTTTGTCGAGTCTATTCCGTTTACGGAAACTCGCGAATATGTGCAAGCGATTCAGCGCAACGCCAATGTGTATCGGCAACTTTACGGCGCGCCGTAAGCGCAGGATCAAGGTTCTATCGCGGCCAAAGCCAGCCGAACGTGCCTGCTGTTACCAGCGCGTAGATTAAGCCGT
>JAYTQD010000758.1:0-5983 GCA_043746935.1 Acidobacteriaceae bacterium
CCGTTGTGAAACCAGTCATCCCCCATCCAACCATCGACCATGGGATTCATGGGCACAGAAACCTTGAGCGCCGGATGCGGGTTCACCAAAGCCATCAGCGGCAGAAAGCCGTCATAGGAAATCCCGAGAATGCCCACCTTGCCGTTGCTCTCGGGGGTATTCTTCACCAGCCAGTCGATGGTGTCGTAGGTGTCGGTGGCGTGATCGACAGGCGTGGGGTTCTGTGGCCCATGCAGGGGCCGGTTCATTACGTAGTCGCCCTCCGAACCATACTTGCCGCGGACATCTTGCACCACGCGAATGTAGCCACCCTCAACGATCACGTCGGTGGCATTGTCGTAGCCGTACAGAATTGGGCCGAGGTGCGAGCTATGAGCATGGCCCGTGAGTTCGTCGGCGCCGTAAGGCGTGCGCGTCAGCAGAATGGGCGCGCCCTTGGCCCCCTTGGGCACCAGGATGACTGTGTGCAGCTTAACCCCGTCGCGCATCGCGATCATGACATCGCGCCGGACGTAGTCAAAACTACCGCTTGCGGTCTTGAATTCCGTGGGAGTTTCGCTGGGATACCCGGGAGTTTGGGCGACCGCAGGTTGAACAAAACCCGCTGCAGCCAACGTGCAAATCAAACTAGTTCGACAGATTGCCAAAAGAAAACGAATCACTGCGGACCCGACAAACTTGCTCATCTTTCCCTCACCTCGCGCACAGGTGAGTGTAATGGTGCGGAGGCAAGGTGAACAAGTTGTGCAATTTCGATTGAGTGCAACCCTCTAGCGCCCCGTGATGAGAAACACGGGATTCTGTCGCGGAAATACGCCATTCACCGGCGGCTGATTGGGAGATGGCAACAACAACACTCCCGTGTCATCCAATGGCCGGAAAATATAAGTCCCTCCGGCGTCACAGCTCGTCACATAAACCCGTGCACTGTCAGCGGAGGCGCCGGCCATGAAGCGGTAACGAAAGCCGACACAAGGATTGTCTAGTGTAGGCGTGACGCGGGATTGGGTGGGATCGTAAACCGCGTCCAGAGCATTCAGCGGATAGGGATTGGGGGCATGGGGCAGCACGGGGACCGTAGCCAGCCTCCGTGAATCGAAACCCGTGAGACCCAATACGACCACTGCGACCGACGCAGGTGGCGCAGGTGAAACCGTATTGACTGAAGTAAACACTCTGTCTAGCACGTAGAAACGGGTGCCGTCCGGCAATGGGGCCACACCGATCGCACCAGGTACAGCTCCGGCTGGCGTCACTAGCAAGCTAGTGGGCAACACTCCGCCAGGTTTGGCTGCGTCATAAACACTGATACGACCAGCGTTGTCCTCCGTAACATACAGCCGGTTCAGCTTGGTATCGTAGGCAATCGAGCTGGGCTGACTGCCCGTGGGCAGGTTGCCGGAAACCGTATCCGTCAGCGCATCGATCACCGAAACCCCGGCGCTGGTCATGACGTAGACAGCGGAATTATCCGGGCTTGCTAGCGCCATCGACGGTGCAGAACCCACTGCCAGAGTTTGCACGATCTGCTTGCTTACCGTATTCACGACGTAGACCACGCTGTTGGCTTGGTCCACGACGTAGAGCTTGTGGCCGTTCGGCAGCTCCACCATCGCCACCGGGGTGTTTGCCCCAATAAGTGGAATCTGCTGTGTCAATGCATTCTGGAACACTGAGATAACACCAATCGAACGCGGGGTCGTGCCTGACAGAATTACGTACATGTTCGACGCTTCGGTCGAATTCAGGTAGATAGGTGCCGCCCCAGCGGGCATCGTAATCGTCGAGACCGTCCCAATCGGGCAAACCGGCCCTGGACTGCAAGACAAGGGTGCCGCCGTGGTCGTCGAGACTGTGTCTTCCAAGCCGTTCGCCACGTAAATGCGGTTCGCCGAGCCTGTCGGTAGCAGCGTCGCGTAAATCGGCCCTCGGCCGACCGGCGCCTCGCCCACATCCATGTCACCAACCACGTCTACCTGCATCACCGTTCCCGGAATATTGCTATTGATGGTGGGATCGTTCGTGCTAATGGTCATGGCAAAGTGATACAGCTTGGGATCACCTGGGTCGCCCGGAATCTGAATGATGGGCAAACGGTAATTTTGGCCGCAGCTCAGGCAGATGGCCAGCAACGACAACAGAGCGAGAAACGACATCCAACGGCGACTATGCATCACTACCTCAACCGGAAAATTGCGTAAAACGGATTCTCTTGGACAAACATCTCATTCTATCTGCAACCCCGCAACCAGCGCCACCAGCGCGAGCTTACCACTTCTTGAAAATCACCCAAACTGCCATCACCATCAAGCCAAAACCGACGAAATAGTTCCATTTCATCTCGTCGCCCAAATACCAGACCGAGAAGCCGGAAAACACCACCAGCGTGATCACTTCCTGGATCGTTTTGAGCTGCACCGCCGAAAACTCATACGAACCAATCCGGTTCGCCGGCACCTGGAAGCAATACTCCGCAAAGGCAATCACCCAACTCACCAGGATGACCTTGAACAACGGCACCTGCCGGTACTTCAAGTGGCCATACCAGGCGAAGGTCATAAAGATGTTGGAAATTGTCAGCAGCACAATCGTCGTCATGTACGTTATCCTGCCACAGATTCACGGCTCCGGATCGTGGCGTATTGCAGTAGTCATCGCCTCATCTATGAAAATGTCTCCACGCCCTTGGGATGCGGAATCAACGCAAAGGGCTGCCATGAGCTGGAGCCTGCAGGATCACGCAGTGAGGCTTGCGCAGGATTTCCGAGGCCAGCCAGCGTTGCTTCCAGGTCTTCGCGTCCCGCAATCCGCGCGCCAGCAGGAACGCCTTCGTGGAAACGTTATGCGTCAAATGCATAGGATGCGCCGCCGTTGCGCCTTCCGGCACCGTCAGAATCACCTTGCCACCCGGAGCCAGTACGGAGCGTAGGAACTCCAGCTCTCCGGCTAAGTCGGGCAAATGCTCCAGCACATCCAGCGAGAGAATGGTGTCGTAGGGACCACGCGCCGCAACCTCCGCCAGAATTTCTTCCTTGCGCGACGCAAACACCAGATCCAATCCATTGCGCTTGGCATTCCACTCGGCGTACTGCCGGGAAGTCCCCGGCACGTCAAAGTAGGTCACGGCGTGACCTTGCCTCGCCAGTTCAACAGCCAGCGCGCCTTTCCCGGCGCCATAGTCGAGACAACGTCCCCGGCAGATTTTCAGCACATCGAGTGAGAACACAATGTGCTTGTACCGTAGATGAAACATCGCCGTATCAAAGAGATAGGGCAGAGAGTTCTCCGAGTACCATCGCGCCAGGGCGGCTGGGTCATTTTCGTCGGGACTCGCTGTCTTCCACGATTCCGCTAGCTGCTGCGCGCTCGTCACCAACCGCTGCGCCGTTTCTTCCCGGCTCGCTCCGGTAAACCCTGCGATCTCCGCCAGTGTTTCCTCATAGTTACGTTGGGATTGCAGGACCGCCAGCCCCCGAAGTTCCACCGTTTCGTAAAACCCGACCAGAACTACAACCACACTTACCCAGGGAATGTTCTTAGTCGCGTACTGACCGGTCGCGGCTAAGATAACGACCGTTACCGGCAAGAAAAGCACGAACAATTTTGAGGGATTTTTACTGTCTCTATCCAGGCCGTCAATCAAAAGAACGAATTCCGCGGAAAGCAGGAGGAAGGCAACCGGCACCATCGCCTCGGCCCGCTCTCGAAGTACTGCGAATACTAAAATATCCGTAAGGAAGTAAATCCAGGGCATGGCCCGATAAGGCAGCACACGCTCGCCCCGGCACAGCAGCATCACCAGGCCATTCACCAGCAACAGCCACGCTACGGCTACTACGGTCCACATCAGCCCGCTGGGGCTGGACCGATTCCACGCTGCGGCCAGCAGTCCGAGGGAGAGAATCAAAATCCATCGCGAGCGCACCGCCCAAACATAGCGTCTTTCCGGCTCGTGGTGCAGATGCAGATACTTGGGCTGATACCAGAGCGTGGCTGCCACCACTCCCGCCGTCAGCAAGAGTGCGCCGCCACTCGGCCCCGTTCCCCACGCAGCCAGAACTGCCACCAAAAGAAAAAGGGCCGAATAGGCGGCCCACGTGCGGGAATAGCGGTCCAGAAACCGGCGCTGCTCAAGGTAAACCATCAGGCTCTGTCAATGTAGCAAATCAGCAGCGGGGTTTCTCAACAATTTCTCAATTCATACAATCTCTCAATTTAGCTTTTCTTCGTCGATTTTTTCTTAGTGGCGGGTGCCAGCATCTCCAACGCCGAACCCACCGGCTTCTTCCGTCCTTCCATTTGTTCGAGACTCGCTTTGAGCGCGGCCATCAGATCAATCACTGGCGCCAGCTTGCGTGGTTGTTCCACTTCCACCACTTCCCCACCAGCCAGCTTCGTCTCGATCATCTTCTTCAGGTTTTCCTGGAAAGAATCCGTATATTTCTCCGGCTCCCACTTCCCTGCCAGCGCCTCGATCAGCTGGTGCGCCACTTTCAGCTCCGAGTCCTTCAGCTCCACATCTGGAGCGCCAAACCCTTCCACCTTCTTCACTTCGTCCTGGTAATACATCGTGTGCAGCATCATGCCGCCGCTAGTCGGTCGCAGAAAAACTGTGTATTCCCGGTTGTGCATGGTGATCTTGGCAATGGCAACGTAGTCGCTCTCTTCGAGAGCCTTCGTCAGCAGTGCATACGGCCGCCGTCCCGCTTCCTCGGGCACCATGTAGTAGCTCGACTCGAAGTACACCGGATCCACGTCCGTAGCCTTCACGAACTCCAGGATCTCCATGGTCTTCGCCGTCTTCGGCTCAATCTTCTTGATCTCGTCCGGCTCAATGATCACGTACTCATCCTTGCGGAATTCGTACCCCTTCACAATCTCGTCGCGCTCCACCACGCGGTTGTCGACGGGACAGTAATACTGCTGTTTCAGCCGCGATTTATCGGGCCGATGCAGCATGTTGAAGGAAATACCGGAGCTCCGCGCGCCAGAAAATAGCCGCACAGGCATGGAGATCAAGCCAAACGTCAGATAACCGGACCACGTCGAGGCTGCCATCGCATCACCTTCAAAGGGAAGAACACAGCGCCAGAGCCGCGCTACGAGGTGAGTTTAGCCGAAAATGGCGAATTTCGCTTTGCCCAGAACAACCTGTAACCCTGGGGCAAAACCCGACAGGATGGGGGATTGCTATCCCAGCCACAACCGGCGGTGGTAACGGATAAGGATCACGCCTAAATCAGCTCGATGTCGGCCACTTGCAACGAAACCTGCTTCTTACCGCCCGCCACCACTGCGTCCCAACCTCACGAAAACCATATTTCGTGTGAAATCGTCGCGAGGCCTCGTTGGGCGGATCCATATCGAATTCAAGCGTTACCGCCGCCATGCGCTTCTGCCGGGCAAAGGCCAACAGGTCATCGTAGAGTAACTGCCCCAGCCGCTTCCCCTGTTGAGCCGACGCCACCACCACGCGATCTACATACAGGAATTCGCGGTAGCGTTCCGCGAACCAACGGTAGTTGGAACTACCGTAATCGGCGCCTTCGCCTAGCGCCAGCAAGAACCCCACCACGCCCCCGGGACTCATCTCAATAACTCGGTGGTACACGGCGATGCCGTGCAAATTACTCAGAAGTTCCGCATTCAGCGGACTCAAATATTGTTCCATTTCCAGGTTGAGCCGCAAAATCTCAGGAAAGTCCCCAAGAACTGCGTCGCGAATCATGCACTCAGAGGATATAGGAGAATGCCAAGTCCATCCTGCCCTTCTGCGTCTCGCAACAGTGCACCATCGGACACTCCCCCTATGCACCTCTGACAATTGACGATGATTTTTCCTGCCGATACTGTCACCACAACGTTCAGTTCTCCTCTCTCGAGAACGCACCTCCTGGAATCGCGTTGCCCTGAGAGGGTTCCGAAATGACGTTTACCAGCGTTTGGGATTTGCAACGCCCAAGCAGACTCCAACCCTTCGTCC
>JAYTQD010000759.1:0-2245 GCA_043746935.1 Acidobacteriaceae bacterium
CTAGGAGTGTGTCGGAGATAAGCCTCGCAACCCAGCAAGTCAATCAAGAACCGAGTGCGTTGGATGGCAGATTCTTGTCTGGAGATCTCGTGTCGAATATAGAGCGCGAAATTCTTCCACTGTCGCAGGTCTAACACTCAGAACGACCGCAAAGTGGTCGGCAGCGGTCGGGAAATGGGCCTGTCGATAACTTTCAGACGGTTTGCGGCGACCAGCCGGAGCGAAACAGCTTCAGGAGATTGCCCGTCAGGCAAATCAACTTCCACTCAAACCTTACTTTGGCCACGCCGCGGAAGCTGAATCGGCGGAAACCGCGCCGTTCCTTGATCTGGCCGAAGACCGGCTCGACGATGGCCTTCCGCATTTTGTAGACCGCATGCCCGGCTTCGGTCCGTAGTTTGTGCTGCATCACCTGTTTTACCGAAGCATCTTCCGGCGGCGGTCCGCTGGCCGGCTCCACTTTCTCGCTATGTTTCTGCCGCCCTGTCGCAATGTAAAGTTCAATACCCGCCACGTGCTCATGGCCGATGTTGTCTTCACTCCAGTAACCAGCGTCGGCGCTGACGGCTTCCGGCTTGCGGCCTGTGTTCACTTTCACCTGTTCAATCATTGGCACCAGTTGCCCGCTGTCGTTGGCTTGTTGCGTGATCTCGGCGGCCACAATCACCTGCGACTGGCTGTCCACCGCCGCCTGTGCATTGTAGGCCTGGATGAAGGCACCCTTATTGGCCCCGTCCACCATGATGCGACTCTCCGGATCGGTGAAATTGCGCTGCGCTTTCGCTTCCGGTACGGCTTGCTCCGGGTCCGGAACTTTGGGGTCGCGACCACCCGCTTTCTTTCCCGTTTGGGCCTCCTGTTCACGCCGCTCAGAGATCCTGGCTTCCGCCTCGGCCCGCTGCTTTTCCGCCTTTTCTTTGGCTTCCTGCTCCAGTTCCGCCTTCGCGGCCCGGATCTTTTTCAGCCGGCTTTGGCGCCGCGCCAGTTCTTCGGGTAACTCATCGCCCGCCTTACCCTTGCCGTACTGCGCATCCTCGGCTTCGTCCGCTGCTGCCGCGCTCCGCAGTAACTCTTCTACTTCCTTCCGCAAACGCTGTTCGGTCTCGTTCATACGGTCATAGCTCATCGCCTTGTGTTTACTGGCGTTCGCCTTGATCTTCGTGCCGTCGATGGCCACGTGGCCCAGTTTCACCAAACCGGCTTTCTGACATAACCGCAGTGCCTGAACAAAAAGCCCGGCCAGCGCTTCCAGGTGGCGTTTGCGAAACGCCGAGATCGTGTCGTGATCGGGGTGCGTATCCGCCGACAGATACCGGAACGGCACAGCCTCATGGGTCGCCCGCTCCATCTTCCGGCTGCTCACTACCCCAGTGCAGTAGCCGTAAAGCAGAAGACGTACCATCATGGACGGCGGATAGGCTGACAATCCCCGTCCATCGCCTTCATAGGACCGATAGACCGGCCCGAGATCCAGTTCTTCGACCACATCGGCGATGAACCGCGCCAGATGTTTTTCAGGTAACCAGTCGTGCAGAGAGGGCGGCAGCAGCAGACCCTGATCCAGATGGTCGGTTCGGAAACTCTTGCTCACCAACCCAGGATAAAAAACTTAGCCTCCAAGGTCCAGGAAATTTTCACGCACAATTTAAATCGGCAACCGCTGGTCTATCTCCGACAGACTCCTAGGCAATGGCGAGTGCGTTTACGCCCGCCGTGGAGGAGTCGGTCCGGCTTCAGGTTGACCGGATCTTGCATAGTGAGTGTTTTCGCGGCGCGGAATCGATGCGCAATTTGCTGGCGTATTTGGCCTCCAAGATGCTGGCTGGAGATGCGGATCAGTTGAAGGAATACTCCATTGGAGTGGACGCCTTTGGAAAGCCTCCCTCTTACGATCCGCGATCCGACTCGACAGTGCGTGTTCAAACTGGCCGGTTGCGGCAGAAGCTTGCCGAATATTACCGGACGGAAGGAGCGCTCGATACGGTCATTGTTGACCTCCCGAAAGGACAGCTGACGTTAGCCTACCGGCTGCTGGAAAGTCCTGTCATCGCGGATCGCCGCGACGATCTGAAAGAGGCGGAAGCCCCAGTGGATTGGCGGCACCGGGCCCGGATTGCTGCGGGAATTGCTGTGGTGGCGATGGCGTTGGTGGCCGTGCTGGGAGTTGCGCTGTGGCGGGTTCGACCGCAAAGCAAAGTGGAAACGCCCTGGACCGCGCAGTTGGAAGAACTGTGGGCTCCTTTCC
>JAYTQD010000760.1:0-2243 GCA_043746935.1 Acidobacteriaceae bacterium
TTCGAACGCAAGCGGGGACACTGCGAGTACTTCGCCTCCGCCATGGCGGTGATGCTGCGCAGCATTGGCATTCCGTCGCGCGTGGTCAATGGCTTTCGAGGCGGTGAGTTCAATGACCTGAGTGGGAAATATGTGATTCGAGCGCGCGACGCTCACTCGTGGGTTGAGGCGTATTTCCCAGGGTCAGGATGGATCAGCTTTGATCCCACGCCCGCTGGTTCGTTGCCCATGCGCAACGGCGGATGGAGCCGGATTGCGCTGTATCTGGATGCGATGACTTCTTTTTGGAGGGAGTGGATTGTGAACTACGATTTCGCCCACCAACGCTCCCTTGGCGAAGAAGGAGCGCGACAGGGACGCGCGCTGCTGGAGAATCTCCATCGAAAGATGGTGGCGCCCTACGGGAAGCTGCTACAGGCGGCGCGCGCGGCACAGCAGCGCGCCAGCGGTGTCTCAATGACCTGGGTGCGAGGTGCGTCGGCGTTAGGGTGCCTGCTCTTATTGTTGGCGAATGCAACCCGGCTGCGCCGTTGGAGCCGGCGGTTGGCGTGGCGGCACGCTCCCGCAAGCGCGCCGCAACAAGCGGCAGCCCTGTGGTATGAACGCATGGCCAAAGCGCTCAGCAAGCGCGGCTGGCGCAAAGCGCCCGAACAGACGGCTGCTGAATTTGTGGGGGGAATTCCGGATGCCCGTGTGCGGGAATCGGTATCCAACTTCACACGCCACTACGAGCGTGCCCGTTTTGCGGCGTCAGCGGAAGATGCGAAACGACTGCCGGAACTCTACAAAGAAATTACCGCGGATTCCCGCTAAGTCTGGTAACCGGCGCAACGCCAGCAAAAAGCCCCGCCCTGTCGCTGAGAAACGCGACAAGGACGGGGCACCCGATTTCTCACTTTTTAACACCCGACTAAAACACCCAGACTACGCCGCCGCCGCCGACGAAGTTGTGCATGCGGGTACGGCCCTGCACCACGTTCAGATTCGGAACGCCCGAATAAAAGTCCCGTATTTCTCCGCGAAACTTGAGCGAGTGCCAGATTTTTACGTCCACGCCGATTCCGAACTGGATGACGCTGGTGCTACTACCCTTTCCAGGGACTTTTAGCACGTTGAAGACGCCCGTCTTGGAGGTCGTGAAATGCCCAAAACCGGCGCCCACGGATGCCCACGGTGAAAGCAGCGTATTGGGAAACAGGTTGGCGCGGACTCCCGGAGTAACGAACAGGGCCTTGTAGCCCTCGGGCACAAGATCGTTGCTGGAAAGCAAATCCTGGTCGGGCAGATAGACCACAGGAATTTCGAAAGTAAAGGCGGCCAGCTCGCTGGTGCGGAGGCGCCGTCCGTAGTTGCCCTGAAACGCGATGCCTTTGCCGATGTTGACGCGGTTATCGGTAAAGGGCGGAGGAACGACAGGAGACGTGATGGCATGGCCGCTGGCAAAATCGCGCTCCGCTATGACGGCGATTTCGTTTTTCTTGTCCCACACGGACGAATCCTGGGCAAGCGCGCTGCCCCAGACCAACACCACAAGCGAACTCACCAACAACAACTGTCCTTTTCGGGACATTGCCCCTCCTGACGCTACAACTATGGGTATCGTACTTGCTTTGCATCAGGTTAGCACGCCAAGGGGCCCTGGGGGAGGCGGGAGGGTACTCCAAAGGTGCCAGTACCTGGGCCAAGATCGCCGTTGCCAGCGCTCCCAGACCGGACGACTGCCGCGGCTGACAATGGTAAACTGGAGGTCTTGACTCCTTCGACCCTTTCCCCGGCCAATCCGCTGACTTCTTCAACTTCCCCGAAACCGCGGAAGATCGGCTTCGTGAGCCTGGGCTGTCCCAAAAACCTGGTGGACAGCGAGGTCATGATGGGCCTGCTGGCCCGTGCTGGGGCTGAAATTACGCACGATGCCGCGGATGCGGACGTGATTGTGGTGAATACGTGCTCGTTTATTGAGAGCGCGCAGCAAGAGTCCGTCAACACGATCCTGGAGATGGCGCGCTACAAGACGGAAGGGCGGGCGCAAAAACTGGTGGTTGCCGGGTGCCTGGTGGAGCGGTTCCGCAACGACATTCAGAAGGACATACCTGAAGTGGATGCGGTGGTAGGTACGGGAGAGCTGGAGGGGATTTTGGCGGCGGCGGGGCTTGCACCACGACCAGCGGTGATGGAGAGTGGACCGTTTGTCATCTTGAACGGCCGCGCCGAAGGCGATGCCAGGGCGGCGCAGGGACGGTTTT
>JAYTQD010000761.1:0-2232 GCA_043746935.1 Acidobacteriaceae bacterium
ACGAGACCAGAAAGAATGTTGAGGGAAGCGCCGCCCTCTTCCGATGCCGTAACCACTTCGCGCACGTGGCGCGATTCGGTGGAGGTGAAGACCTTCACCAGTTCCGGAATCACCGCGCCCGCCAGCGTTCCGCAAGAGATGATCGAGGCCAGCTTCCACCACAGCGTGCTGTCGCCATGCAGGGCCGGAACGACCAGGTACGAGATCCCGTAGGTCATGGCCATCGAAATAATCGACGTCAGCCACACCAGCGACGTCAGCGGATGCTCGAAGTTCATCTTGTCCGCGTTAGCGTACTTGGCTTTCACGATCACGCTATTGAGGAAGTAGGCAGCGGCGCTGGCCACGAGCATCATGATGCGCATGACGAAGATCCATACTAGCAGTTGCACCTGGATGGCTGGCTCTTTCACGGCCAGCAGAATGAACGTGATCAACGCCACGCCGGTCACGCCATACGTTTCAAAGCCGTCCGCGCTAGGCCCAACGGAGTCGCCAGCGTTGTCGCCCGTGCAGTCGGCGATCACGCCAGGGTTGCGCGCGTCGTCTTCTTTAATCTTGAAGACCACCTTCATCAAATCGGAGCCAATGTCGGCAATCTTGGTGAAGATACCGCCCGCGATACGCAATGCGGCCGCGCCTAGCGATTCGCCAATGGCGAAGCCAATGAAGCACGGCCCCGCGTAGTCGGCAGGAACGAAGAGAAGAATGAAGAGCATGATGAGCAGTTCGACGCTGATCAGCATCATGCCAATGCTCATGCCCGCTTCAAGCGGAATCTGGTGCAAGGGAAAGGGCTTGCCGCGCAAACCCGCGAACGCCGTGCGCGAGTTCGCGAAGGTATTCACGCGAATGCCGAACCACGCCACGCCATAACTGCCGGCGATGCCGACCAGGCTGAATCCCAAAATAATGGGCAGCGTGACCGCCACCGATTTGCCGGGCACCGGCGCGAGCCATCCAAAGTACATGGCAATCACGACGGCGATAAACGCCCACAAGATCATGATGAACTTGCCCTGCGTCGTCAGATAGGTTTTGCAGGTTTCGTAAATCAGCTCGGAAATATCGAGCATCGACTGATGCACGGGCAGGTTTTTCAGCTGCATGAAGATGGCGAGTCCAAACAGCAAGCCGAGGACGCAGAAAATCAATCCAATCATCAACAGCTTGTGGCCATCAATTCCGCCGAGAAACGAAACGGTGGAGAGATCGGGCAAGCGCAGGGACGCTTCGCCACCTCCGGCCTCGGCGAACGAGGGCAGGGAACTCAGCGTAACCACACCCGCGATCATGGCGAGCGTTTTTGCGATACGAAAAATGGAATTGCATACCTTTGCTTGCAAGGATGCCAACCAGGTGAGCATTGAGAAGTCCTCCAGGGGATTGAAACGTGAATCAGAGATAAGAATGAAGTTCCGAGCGCGTAGCTACAGCGAGTATCTCTCCAGAAATATGGTTTGGACGCATCGGAAAAATTGCTTCGAAGTTGCGACGAGCCTAACAAGAGCGCTCGCAGACCCGATACAAAGCCCTTCTTTATAACATTTTAGCGACGGAGGGTCAAACTAGAATGGAGAAGAGCAAAAGGAATTCACCACGGAGGCACGGAGACGCGGCGGAAGGGGAGGTTGCTAAAATCGAGGAAATTAGCTAAGATAAGTTAGCTAATGCCACTATGGCCACCGTCACCATTCACGAAGCCAAGACCAACCTCTCACGGCTGATCGAAAAAGCTTGCCGCGGGGAGGAGATCGTCATTGCGCGCGGCTCCGACCCGGTCGTCCGTCTCGTCCCGTTGAAGGATTCCAAAGGCTTTCGCAAGCCGGGATCGTTGCGCGGGAAACTCAAGCTTGGACCCGAGTTCTTCGATCCCCTTCCGGATGAAGAGTTGGAGAACTGGGAGTAGCCCGCCTTGCGACTCCTGCTGGATACCCACGCGCTCCTCTGGTGGCTGAGTGATGATCGTTCGCTTCCGGCGAATGCCCGCAAACTGATTGCACGCGGCAGCAATACGGTTTTGGTCAGCGCTGCGTCGGCATGGGAGGTTGCGACGAAAGTCCGGCTGGGCAAGCTGCCGATGGCGGCGGATTTAGCCGCTGATTTTGCCAGCGTTCTTGTGCTGGAAGGTTTCGAGACGCTGGCCATCTCCGTCGACCATGCTGTCCGAGCCGGACTGCTTCCCGGACCACACAAAGATCCCTTCGACCGCATGTTGATTGCCCAAGCCCA
>JAYTQD010000762.1:0-15282 GCA_043746935.1 Acidobacteriaceae bacterium
GCCGCTTTCGAGCCGCCGGAAGAATCCCGGCATACTGCGGCAGCGAAGAAATTCCCCTTGGAGCTGCTATCGCGCAAAGCCGACAATTTTTTAAACTCCTCATTCTGCAATACTCCGTCGGTGGCGGTCATGGAGGACAGTGGTTTGTTGGAGTTAGCCCCTGCGGATGCGAACGCTCGTGGCATCCGGGATGGCGACCAGGTCCGCGCGTTCAACGAACGTGGCGACCTGGTGTTGCGTGCCCGGGTGAATGGCTCTGTGCAGGCCGGGACAGTGGCCTCCCACTTAAATTGGGCCAAACTTTCCGCTGGAGGCAAGAATATTAACGCCCTGACCTCAGAAAAACTTACCGACCTAGGCAACTCGGCAACGTTTTATTCCGTCTTGGTTGAAGTGGAGTTGGTGCGTACAGCCTCCTGACGGAAGTTTTACCCGGCGCGGATTGCACAGTAACCGGGAACCTACCGTATAATTACAGTTTTGCTTACTCCCTACGGATTGAGGTAGAAGCCATCTTTTTTCATAAGGATACGCCTGTGCCCGCGACGGAAAGCCGTCGGCGGCCGTCCAGTGGTTCCGCCGCAATTCCCCAAGCTGGCTTGTCGGCGTGTCGCGCCATGGGTCAAAGCGGAGTTCGGATCAGGTCGATTTGCGACCGGTTGAGCTTTTGGGGTGTTGTGTGCGCCTTTTTGCTCCTGGCGGCCCCCTGGGCGATGTCGCAGCAGGATATCCTCACGGATATCAAGGTCACCGGCAACCGCAAGATCCCCGCTGAAACCATCAAGGCGCGCGTCTTTTCCCGCCCCGGTGATACCTACGATGCGGCAGCCCTGGAACGCGATTTCAACTCTCTCTGGAATACCGGATATTTCGAAGACGTCCGCTTCGAGCGGCAGCAAACCCCGAAGGGTTGGGTACTGCATGTTTATGTGAAAGAACGCCCTGTCATTCGTGACATCGAATACCTGGGCATCAGCTCGGTGACCACCAGTGACATCCTGGAACGGTTCAAGTTGGCGAAGGTCGGTCTCTCCAAGGAAAGCCAGTACGATCCCACCAAAGTGAAGCACGCGGAAGTGGTTCTCAAGGGATTGCTTTCCGAGCACGGGCGCCAGTTCGCCAATGTACGCACTGAAGTGCGGCAGATTCCGCCAGCTGCGGTGGGCATCACTTTCGTTGTGAAAGAAGGCCCCAAAGTAAAAGTGGGGCGGATCAAGTTCACCGGCAACAAGAACGTGAACACGCGTACCTTGCGCAGCGCCATGAAGAACTTGAAGCCAACCGGCGTTCCGCACTCGATCTTTTTGGAGAACATATTTTCCAGAACCTACGATGCCAGCAAGCTGGACGAAGATACTGAGCGCGTGCGCCTCGAGTACCAGACGCGCGGCTATTTCACGGTTGTTGTGCAGGATCCTGTGACCAAGATTCGCGATACGGGCAACGGGGCAGGGCTGAAGATTCCGCTCGTGCATTCCGGTGCCGGTAAGTCGGTGGATATCACGATCCCCATTGAGGAAGGCGAGCTTTACCGCCTGGGCACGATTACTTTCAAGGGTGGCAAAGCCGTCACGAACATGAAGGCTCTTCGCGGACTGTTCAATATTCAGGACGGAGACATCTTCAATCGCGAGAAAATCAGTAAGGGTATTGAAGCCTTGCGTAAGGCGTACGGGGAGCTGGGATATATCAATTTCACGTCGCTTCCCGATACCAAGGTGGACGAGCAGAAAAAGACCATCAACCTGGAAATTGATCTCGACGAAGGCAAACAATTTTACGTGCGCCGCATTGAGTTTGAAGGCAATACCACCACGCGCGACAAAGTCATCCGCCGCGAGGTCGTATTGGAGGAAGGTCAGGCTTACAACTCACGCTTGTGGGAGTTGAGCCTGCTGCGCTTGAATCAATTGGGATACTTTGAGCAGCTCAAGCCCGACGACCCCAACGTGACCGACCGGAAGTTAAACGAAAAAGATGGCTCGGTCGATCTCACGTTGAAGGTGAAGGAAAAAGGGAAGAATAGCATCGGGCTAACCGGCGGCGTCAGCGGATTGTCTGGCGCGTTCATCGGGCTGAACTATGCCACCAACAATTTGTTTGGTTTGGGCGAAACTCTGGATGTGCAGGCGTCGGTCGGCAACCAGCAACGCAACATCAGTCTGGGCTTCACCGAGCCTTATTTGTTCGACCGCGCAATCCAAGCGGGAATCCGGGTTTTCAGCAGCCGCTACAACTTCAATCAAGCTAAAAACTACCAGCTGCAAACCGGGCAAAGACTGAACCTGACGGCGGATCAGCTGCAAAATATCCTGAACTATACGCAGTCCAGCACCGGAATCCAGCTCTCGATGAGCCATGCGTTGCACCATTCCTTCAAGCGCATCGGGATTAGCTATCTGCTCGACAACTCCTCGACGCAGACCTTCAATAATAGTTCTACGTTGTTGTTCCAAAATCTGGCGTTCCGCAATTTCTCCGGCCCCAACGCGCTCAACGGCATCATCACCAGCCAGATCACTCCCAGCTTCAGCTTCAGCACCATCGATAGCCCCACGTCGCCGCACCATGGGAAAAGCGTTTCCATCGCGGCGGAGATTACGGGCATCGGCGGCAATGTGCGGTATATCCGCCCTGTGTTCGCGTACAAACAGTTTGTGCCGGTGAACAAAGGCCGTAACGCTTTGGGCGTGAACTTCCAGGCTTCGTTCTTGAGCGGGTACGGCGGTCTCGTATCCCCACCGCAAGACCGCTACTATCTGGGCGGCGAGAACGATCTTCGCGGTTTTGATACGCGCACGATCACGCCCTACGCCTATTTTACGGGGTCGATCAATTACCCGCTGCGAGACAGCGCGGGCCAATTTATTCCGAAAGACCCAACCAATCCGCTGCGAGGTCCATGGACTGTTCCGATCCCGATACGAAGCTTGGTCATCCCGGGCGGAGACACAAGCCTGGTTGCGAATTTCGAGTATCGAATCACGATTGCCGGACCCGTTGCGATTGCGCCGTTCCTGGATATCGGAATGAACCCTGTACTGCGAAAATCGCAGCTCCGCATCGGGGAAGGGCAGTTCCAGAATTTACTGAATACGCAGTACGGCTGTCCCACGGAGGACACACAGACAAGGCAATGCAATCCTGTCGATGGAATCGCGCAATTGTTGAAGGTCTCGCGCGAAGTCCCGCTCGTCTCAGGAACTAACTTCTTCCCGCGCATGTCGACAGGAATCGAACTGCAGGTTTTCCTGCCGATAGTCAACGCGCCTTTCCGAATTTATTACGCCTACAACCCGCTACGCCTCGACGACAGGGCGCAGAGTCCGCAGTTGCTCGACACCGCCCAATTTAGAAGCTTATTTCCAGCAGGTGAGGCCGGAGACTCGAACGCGCAGGCGGCGCTGGCGCTTTACGGATCGAAGTTCATTCTTCGCGAGCCGCGCAAGACTTTTCGTTTTACCGTGGCAACGACTTTTTAACGCGCCCACGACTGTTACTCTGGGTGCGGCAAGGCCATGTTTGACGCTGATACGAGGAGGCAACTATACTTACGAAGCCGCGCCTGTGTCGTTGGAAAGAGCTAGAACGCGGCAAGTCTTAGTCAAGAGCGGGCCGCTTCCCGTCCTCCGAAGTTGCGACGAACTGAAGTTGCGACGAACCAGGTTGCAACGTACAGGGTCGCAACGGAGTCCGCGGCAAGCGCCTGAGATGCATTCTCAAATTTCCGGAAAAATTCCAAGGAGTTCAAGCTAACCTAATGAGCAAAAAGTTCGCACTACTACTACTTCTGGCCGCCGGCACTTTGTCATCCATGGCGCTGGGCCAAGCCGCCGCCGGAACGAAGGTCGGGATCATCAACATGCAAGCCGCCATCGTCAACACCAACGAAGGCCAGCGTGACTTCGAAGCCTTGGCGAAAAAGTTCGAGCCTAAGCGCACTGAGCTCAAGAATTTGAGCGACGATCTGGAGAGCCTGAAGAAGCAGCTCGACACGCAAGGCTCCAAGCTCAACGATGATGCCCGCGCTGACTTGGTGAAGAAAATTGAGGCTAAGCAGAAGACCCTGACGCGTTCCAGTGAAGACGCGCAAAGCGAGTTCCAGGCGCAGCAGAATGAGCTTGGTGCAAAGATTGTCCAGAAGATGGGTCCGGTGATTGGCAAATATGCCAAGGACAATAGCTTGGGTCTGATCCTCGACGCCTCCCGCGTATGGCCCGAAGGCGAATTGGTCTGGGCGAATGTAGACTCCGTGGACTTAACCAAGGGAGTGGTCGACGCCTACAACGCACAATCGGACGTTCCGGCCCCGGCAACTCCGAAGGCGGTAACGCCCAAGCCCGCAGCTCCCAAGCCGGCCGCGCCCAAGACGAACTAACTTAAGACACCGGAACGACGCAAATAGTTCCCGCGGACCGCGAATTTCGCGGTCCGTTTTTTTGTGCCATTCCTGGAACTTTGCGCTAACAGCGCGGTGTCCAATGGGTTAGCCCGTCCGAAGGAGGACATCCATGCTAACCCTAGCCCACGAATCCGTCTTGCCCAATCCGCGCCGTGGATGGGCCACCGTAACTTCTTTTGCGTTGCAAGGCGCCGCGCTGGCGGTCGCGCTCCTCATCCCGATCTTGCAGCCGAGCCTTCTGCCCCGTCTCGATTTTGCCCCGCGTCCGGTGTCGATATCACTCGCCCCTTCCGCGACACAAAGCGTGCCCCACAATTCGGGCAAGGCGTCGATAGATCCAGTGATTTCTGTTCTAACGATGCCGCCTTCGATTCCTCTGATCACCGACAGCGGTCCCGACACAACCACCTCGCAGGACGCGGACCCTCCCTGCCCGCAATGCGTTCCGGGAGCGGGGCCGGGAAGTGCAGTACCCGGCCCCATCAACATGATTGGGCTGCCTGTCCCCATGCCTCCGAAGCCCGCTTCCAAGCCGCCGCGAGTCTCCGTCATGATGGACGGTTATCTCATTCACCGCGTGCAACCGGATTACCCCATGCTGGCCAAGCAAATTCGCGTACATGGTCCGGTAGAAATTGCCGCGGTGATCAGCAAGCAGGGCACGATTGAAAATCTGCAAGTCCTAAACGGCCACCCCATGCTGGTCCGCGCCGCGCTGGATGCCGTCAAACAATGGCGCTATCGCCCTTACATTCTGAATGGAGATCCCATTGAAGTGGACACCAAGATCACGGTGATCTTTTCCTTGGGAGGGAACTAGGAGCTAGGCGCGCCACACGAACTTGGGTAATTATCGGGAGCCCCCATCTGGATCGTTATAATCGGGTGTGGCTAGTGTCGTAGTAAATTCGCGTGTTTCGACCCGTCCCACCTGGGCGGAGGTGTCGCTCGGCAACCTGAGCCATAACTTTCGCGCAGTCCAGGCGCATGTGGGTTCGGCGGTGGTTTGCGCCGTAGTCAAAGCGGACGCCTATGGCCACGGCGCGGTCGAGTGCTCACTGGCCCTGCAAAAAACCGGCGCGCGCTGGTTCGGCGTCACCACCACCGACGAGGCTCTCCCGTTGCGCCAAGCTGGCGTTCGCGGACGCATTTTGTTGATGACAGGTTTCTGGCGTGGCGAGGAAGAAGAAGTCGTCCGCCAAAATCTTACCGCTACTGTCTGGGAACCCTGGCACCTGGTTTTGTTGGAACGTGCCGCCGCCAAGTTCGGCATGCAGGCAGCAGTGCATTTGAAAATCGATACCGGCATGGGCCGGCTGGGCGCTTCGCTGGAACAACTGCCGTCGCTGTTGACGATCCTGCAGTCCACCCCGCACTTGCAGCTGGAGGGCTTGTGTACTCACTTCGCCTCTTCGGAAATCGTGGACGCGCCGGAAATGGACCGCCAGACGGAAAAATTCGCCGCCGCCGAAAAGATGGTCCGCAAAGCGGGTTTTTCTCCAACGATATTCCATTTGGCGAACACAGCCGCCGTCGTGTCGCGCCCAGCTTCCTGGCGCAACATGGTGCGTCCGGGCCTCGCACTCTACGGTTACAGCCTGCCCTTGCAGCGCGGCGGCGATCTGCAACCGGGAACGCCGGCCCATCTCGATCTGCGCCCCGTGCTTTCTTGGAAGACTCTGGTGCTTTCGCTGCACGATGCCCAGCCCGGACAAGCGCTTGGCTACGGCGGCACTTTCTTGGCTAAGTCCCCTACGCGCATCGCTGTCCTTCCGCTGGGTTACGCGGATGGTTTGGTGCGAAAACTTTCCAATCGTGGCCGCGTCATCGTCCGTGGACACTACGCGCCGATTGTCGGACGCATTTCCATGGACCTCACCCTGGTCGACGTCACCGGCATCCCGGACGTGGTTCTGGGAGACGAAGTCATCCTGATTGGCGCCAGCGGATCTTGTTCGGTCGATGCCTGGGAGCAGGCTCGCCTCGCCGATACTCTGCCCTACGAAATCCTCTGCGGCATCTCCAAGCGCGTGCCGCGCAAGTTCATAGCAGAAGTCTGAAGTCAGATTGCAGAAGTAATCCAGGGTTTTACTTCCGCAATCTTACTTCTGCAATCTGCAATCCTCATTCGACCTCGGCCATTTATCATGGATCACAGACGCTAGATCACAGACGCTCGATTACAGACCCTATGCCCAAATGGTACGACCGCTGGATGTACGACTGGGAAACCCGGCTCACCGCCGTGGACAACAATCGCATTGTTCGCTCTTTGGAATGGGGTCTCGATTGGACGAATCGCTGGCCCTGCCGTGACGGCCTCCGCCCCGGAGAGCTCCCAGCCGATCCCGAACAGTACCTGCTCGCCTATAACGACCGCATCATCGCCAACAGCGACGATTTCTTTTCTTACCGCACCCCGAGCGACTTCCGCTTGGAAGAGCGCCCGGTGCAGGTTTTTAGCACCCGCGCCAAGCCCGAGCCCAAGCTGGAGGAAAAAGTAAAAGGCCAGCGCGCGCAGTTCCTGCGCTTCACTTCGCCCGTAGCCAGCCCCTATCCCGAAAATAACCTGGCCAATGCCCGCTGGTTTCCGGCCAAGGAAAAGCGCGCTGTGGTTGTGTTGCCGCATTGGAACGCCAACGGTCTTCAATACAACTCGCTGTGTTCGATTCTGAACAAAGTGGGAATCGCCGCGCTTCGTATGAGTTTGCCCTACCACGACATTCGCAAGCCCGCCGAGATTCAGCGCTCCGACTACGCCGTGTCCTCGAACATCGCTCGCACAATAGACTCGGCCCGCCAAGGTGTCATCGACTTGCGCTGCTGCCTCGATTGGCTGGAATCGCAAGGCTACAGCGAACTCGGCGTCATCGGCACCAGCCTGGGATCGTGCTATTCGTTCCTCTGCGCCGCGCACGAGCCGCGCATCAAAGTGGCGGCTTTCAATCACGCTTCCACGTATTTTTCCGATGTGGTCTGGACGGGTCAATCCACACGTCACGTCAAGGAAGGTTTGGAAACCTCAATCACCAGCGACCGCCTGCGAGAGTTGTGGCGCGCTGCCAGCCCCGCTGCTTATTTCGACAAGTACGCCCGCTTTCCCAGGAAGTCTCTCATCATTTTTGCCACTTACGATCTGACATTTTTGCCGGAGTATTCCAAAAACATCATCAGAGAGCTCCGCCAGCGCAACGTCGATCTCAAGTCCGTGGAACTCCCCTGCGGCCACTACACCTGCGGCGAACCCCCGTTCAGTTACATGGATGGCTGGCACCTGGTCACGTTCGTCCGCTCTGCGTTTCGCAGCTTGTAAGAAAAGTAAATTTGTCATCCCGACCGAAGCCGTTGCTTCGCGAAGCGAAGCAACGGTGGAGTGGAGGGACCTGCTTTTGATTTACCCGCCATTTAGCCGCAAAGCAGCGCAAGAATGAAGCTCCGGCGTAAGCCGTGGGTGCAAGTGAGAATTCGATTAGCCCCGGAGTGGCGAAAAACAGCTGTCACGCACTCACCTCGGCCATGCATTGCACCCAAGAGTGACCCTCAATCGCGGAGCGAAAGACTCTAGCGCCACCCAAAGCCTGTAAACTGATACCTTAGAAATCTACGAGGACCACCATGAAACCCAACCCCATGTCCCGCACGCTCGCCGAGTTCGATCCGCAAATTGCCAACGCCATCGACAACGAAACCCGCCGCCAGCACGAAGGTCTGGAACTGATTGCCTCCGAAAATTTTGTCAGCGAAGCCGTGCTCGAAGCCATGGGTTCCGTCTTCACGAATAAATATGCCGAGGGCTATCCCGGCAAGCGCTACTACGGTGGCTGCGAGTACGCGGATGTCGTCGAGAATCTAGCGCGCGACCGTGCCAAGCAATTGTTTGGCGCCGAATTTGCCAATGTCCAGCCCCATGCCGGCTCACAGGCCAACATGGAAGCCTACTCCGCCGTCCTCCAACCTGGAGATACCATCCTCGGTCTCAATCTGGCGCACGGCGGACATCTCACTCACGGGCACCCTCTCAATTTTTCTGGTAAGACCTATCGCATCGTTCCTTACGGCGTCACGCGCGAGACTGAAACCATTGACTACGACGAAGTTGAAAAGCTTGCCGTGCAAGAACGCCCCAAGATGATCATCGGCGGCGGCAGCGCTTATCCGCGGACAATTGATTTTGCCCGTATGCGCGCGATTGTAGATAAAGTCGGCGCGCTGTTTCTCGTCGATATGGCGCACTTCTCCGGACTCGTCGCAGGCGGCGCGCACCCCTCGCCCGTGCCGCACGCCCACATCGTGACCTCGACCACGCACAAGACGCTGCGCGGCCCGCGCTCCGGCATGATTCTTGCCAAGGCGGACCTCGGCCCGGCCATCGACAAAGTTGTTTTCCCCGGAATGCAGGGTGGTCCGCTTGTCCATATTATCGCCGCCAAAGCTGTTTGCTTTTTGGAAGCGCAGCAGCCGGAGTTCCGTGACTACGCCCGCCAAGTTGTGGCCAATGCCAAAGTGCTCGCCGCCACCATTGCCGCCGAAGGCTACCGCATCATCTCCGGAGGCACCGATACGCACCTCATGCTCATCGACGTCTTTGCCAAGGGCATGTATGGCAGCGAAGCGGAAAAAGCACTCGGCGACGCTGGCATCACGGTCAACAAAAACGCAATTCCGTTTGATGCCAATCCTCCCATGAAGCCCAGCGGCATCCGTATCGGCACGCCAGCTCTCACCACACGTGGCATGAAAGAAGCCGATATGAAGCGGGTCGGCGCCTGGATCGTTGACGCTCTCAATCAACGCACCAACCCGATTGCCCTGACCAAAATCCGTAAGCAAGTGGAAGACTTCGCCGAGGGCTTCCCGCTCTACCCAGAGCGCCGCTCGCGATCCCTAACCGGAGTGCGCGGTTAGGAGCAAAGGATCGTGTGGCGCGGGCGCCCCCGACTACCGACTGAATTGTGGAAGACTCCATCTTCGAACTCGGACGAAGGAGAATCGGAATTATGTCCAAATTGAACCGTTCCGACGTGCTCCCCGAATTGTTGCGCCCGCACCTCAAGCTAGTGGTTTGTGGTACGGCTGCAGGCAACATTTCTGCCTTGCGCAGGGCTTACTATGCAGGCCCCGGTAACCGCTTCTGGGATATTCTCCGCGATAGTAGTTTAGTCCCTCTCCTGTTGCGTCCAGAAGAGTTTGGCCTCCTCCCTAGTCACGGTATCGGGCTGACCGATCTCGTGAAATTGGAGGCGGGACTCGATGCAGACCTATCGGCTAGATCCTACGATGCTGAGCGTTTCATATCGTCCATCAGGATCAACCAGCCACGATTTGTTGCGTTCAACGGGATCAAGGCTGCTCGTACATTCCTAAAAGCATTGGGTCTTGCCTGCAAGGGGCCGCTCCCCTATGAGTTGGACTCACTGCCCGGTTTCACCGAAGCCATTCGCAGGCGCGAACTTATTACGATTGCTTTCAGATCCCTACCCTCGACCTCTGGCGCAGCACGCGGCTTCTGGAATGGTGGCCAAGGTTGGTTCAGTCTGGCAAGTGAGGTTCAGGGAGGCTCAAAACAGCACGCGATTTCCGGATTGTCGAGTACATCCTGAAGGCTTGAGCCCTCAAAGCGCACGCCGCCCCCTCAGCTCTGTGCTTTAATCAATCGGTGAAGATTGCCATCGATGTCCGCCGCGTCTCCGATTTCGGCGTCGGCACCTGCCCGCAACGTCCCTGGAAAGCTTAAGCAATGACCGCGCGAAATATTTCCACACCGATGCCTTCGCCTCCCAACGGCGACCGCTCGCCTCTATTCACCAACGGCATGGCCATCATTTGGGCCATCGCCTTGGCAAAGCTGCTGTTCCATATTTACTTCAACAACCGCTACGGATACTTCCGCGACGAGTTCAATTACATATCTTGCGGGGATCACCTCGCCTGGGGATACGTCGACCAGCCCCCGCTCATTCCTTTCCTCATCCATATTTGCCGCGCCGTACTTGGCGACTCCCTGCGTAGCATTCGTTTTGTACCCGCTCTCGCATCCTCATTGCTGATCGTGCAGACCGCGGCAATCGCCCGCGAATTCGGCGGACGCCGCTACGCCCTCCTCCTCAGCGCCATCTGCGCTCTCATTGCCCCGCAATACCTCTCCAACGGCAGCCTGCTCGGTACGAACTGTCTTGAGCCCAACCTCTGGATGGGTTGTGCGTACCTCGCGATTTTAGCCATCCAGCGGAATGATCCGCGCTACTGGTTCTGGTTCGGCGTGGTTGCGGGTGTGGGCTTGGAAGAAAAATATTCCATTGCTGTTTTCGGTCTCGGCATGGTCGTCGGTTTGCTCCTGACCGAGCAGCGCCGCGTGTTCTTCAACAAGTGGATATGGCTCGGCGGACTGACCGCCTTTCTCATCTTCCTTCCCAACTTGCTCTGGAACATCCAGCACGACTGGCCTTTTATTCAACTGATGCGCGGTATTCGCGCCGAAGGCCGCGACGTGGTGCTTGGACCGTTCCCTTATTTTTTCCAGCAAACGCTGCTAGTGAACCCACTCACTGCGCCCATCTGGCTCGCGGGACTCTTCAGTCTTCTGTTCTCCGCGCGCCTCAAGCCTTACCGCGCACTGGGCTGGTGCTATCTGATCTGCTACACGGTCTTTTTCGTGCTCCACGGCAAGAACTACTACCTCGCTCCGGTTTATCCCATGTTGCTGGCCGCCGGCGCCGTTGTGCTGGAATCCGCGATCAATGGTAGCGCCAATGCCCGTCCCAGCCGCCAATGGTTGAAACCTGCTATCGCGGCCGCACTGCTTGCCAGTGGCGCGCATCTCGCCCCCGTGGTCGTGCCCATTCTCTCTCCTGACGGCTTTCTCGCCTATACGAAATATCTTCCCTTTAAACTTCCGATTATGGAACGATCTCATGCACGAGCCGCGCTGCCGCAATGGTACGCCGACCAGTTCGGCTGGAAAGAAATTGTTGACGAAACCGCTGTCGCCTGGAATCGCGTGCCCGCCGCCGAGCGCCACGACTGCGGCATCTTTGCTCAGGACTACGGTCAGGCGGGCGCCATCGATTTCTTCGGTCCTCGTGAGGGTCTCCCGCCAGCCCTCAGCGGCCACCAGACCTGGTTCCTCTGGGGGCCGCGTGGCTATTCGGGCAACTGCATGATTGTTCTCGACGACCGCAAAGAAGTTCTCGAGCACCTCTGGGAACACGTGGAGTACGTGGGCACTTCTGCTAACAATCCGTACGCTCTGGAAAAACAAATCGACGTTTTCCTTTGTCGGGGCGCGAAATTCGGCACCCTCGCCGAATTCTGGCCAAAAGTGAAGCGCTGGCGCTAGAGACGATGGAGGCACGGGCGTCCCCGCCCGCGCGCCAGTTAGAGTACTTGAGAATTGTAGTTGTGTGCCTACGAAAGACTGTCATCCCGACCAACGGGGTGGGGATCTTGCAGTTCAATTTTTGGTGGCGTAGCGCTTCACAACTTGCGAAAAAATAGGATTGTCATTCTGAGCGGCAGCGAAGAATCCCCACACCCTCCACTCCCCGTTGCTGTCCAACCCTTTCTCACTGTGCAGCTGGGGGTGCCCCGTTCTTGTTGCGGTTCTTCTTTTGCGACAGAGCCTGCCCTGAGAGGTTGTGACTTTATTCACTCTTGGCCATTTTGAGGATACATAAGTCTGTTACTTTCAGCATCGGTCGTTGAGAGGAATTAAAAAAGTCACACTCTCTGAGCGAAGTCGAAGGGGCGGGGATTTTCTGACGGTGTATTATTTTGCTACGAGGAAGGTGCCACTTTTGCGACACCGCGTCACGAAAGACCCTGTCTCCCCCAGCCGTCGCGATTTCTTAATTCGCTCATCCCACGGAGCTGCCGCCGCGTTTCTTCCAGCATCCCTCGGTTCCATCGCCCTTGCCTATCCAGCCCCACAGCCCGCTGAATTTCACCTCCACCCCCATTATCGCGCCAAGACGCCTCTCGACACGTTCCTCCTCAACACGCAGTCTGGCTCCGATCAATTCATCACCGAAAAATATCAAGATCAAATCGCCGCGCTTCTCAGTGAGTGGAGGTCCAGCTTGCTCCAGTCTCCTCATGACATCAGAGTGCTGGAAAAGCTTCTGGCAGCAGATTTTTTCGGCTCGCCCTTCCGTCCCTCCGAATCAAAACAGATCCGCTCCGGGTCGCCGGTAGAAGTTCATCACAACACCTTCGCCCTTCCCACACTCGCCAAAGACGCCTTTCTGCAAGATTGGCGCGCCTCTCTCAGCACCTTCAGTAAGGTTCTCACCGCCGAATTTCAAATCACTCGTATCGACGCGTTCCCAAATCAGTCTCCCGAAAAGCTGAACACTCGCGTCCGCTACGAACTCGTCGGCACCGGCCCCAACTTCCACCGCGAGCAACGAATCGGTGAATGGGATCTGGAATGGCAATTGTCCACAACCGGCGAGTTTCATTTACAAAACTGGCACGCCTTCGGCGAAACGCGAACCCGCTCCGCCAGCCCCGTCTATGCCGACATCACAGCCTCCGCGTTCGCCGCCAGCGCCTCGTACTCTTCCCAACTCCTCCGCGGAGCCGACCACTGGCGCACCATCCTCGACGTAGCTTGCGGCATCGATATCTACGGCCACAACGGCATCTCCGTCGGAGACATGAACGGCAATGGCCTCGACGACCTCTATATCTGCCAACCCGCCGGGCTTCCCAACCGCCTCTATCGCAATCGCGGCGACGGCACCTTCGAAGACGTCACCGAAGCCTCCGGCCTCGGCCTCATGGAAAACACCGCCTGCGCCCTCTTCGCCGACATTAGCAACAACGGCCACCAGGACCTGATCGTAGTCCGCACCGACGGTCCGCAACTGTTCCTCAACGACGGCAAAAGAAATTTCCGCGTAAAACCTAACGCCTTTCACTTCGCCACCCCACCCCAAGGCACATTCACTGGCGCCGCCATCGCAGACTTCGACCGCGATGGCTGGCTTGACATCTATTTCTGCCTCTACCTCTACTACCAAGGGGCAGACCAATATAAGTATCCTTCGCCATATTTTGACGCCCAGAACGGGCCGCCGAATTTCTTGATGAAGAACAACCGTGATGGCACCTTCCGTGACGTCACCGCCGAATCTGGACTGAACCAAAACAACACCCGCTACAGTTTTTGCTGCGGGTGGAGCGATTTTAACAACGACGGCTGGCCCGATCTCTATGTCGTCAACGACTTCGGCCGCAAGAATCTCTATCGCAATAACGGTGACGGCACGTTTGCCGACATCGCCCCACAAGCCGACGTCGAAGATATCGGAGCAGGCATGGGCGTCTGCGTATTCGATTACGATAACGACGGGAACCAAGATCTCTACGTTGCGAACATGTGGACCGCCGCCGGTGAGCGTATTTCTGCGCAAGATGTTTTTCAAAAAGAAGCATCGCCCGATGTGCGCGCCCACTATCAAAAGCACGCGATGGGCAACTCGCTATTCCGGAACAAAAACAATGGCACGTTTCAGGATGCCAGCTCCTCCTCCGGTACGCAAATGGGCCGGTGGGCTTGGTCGAGCGACGCTTGGGACTACGATCACGATGGATTTTCTGATCTTTACATTGCGAACGGCATGGTCTCGGGGCTGTCGCAGGAAGACCTCAACAGCTTCTTCTGGCGTCAAGTCGTCGCGAATTCGCCCAACTCTCCCAAGCCCACTCCCGACTACGAGCACGGTTGGAACGCCCTCAACGAACTCCTCCGTTCCGACGGCACGTGGAGTGGATACGAGCGTAATGTCTTCTACGCCAACAACGGAGACGTGTCGTCTCCAGGAGCTTCGTTCTCCGATATATCCGGCGCCATCGGCCTGGATTTTCCGGAAGATGGCCGAGCCTTTGCCCTCGCTGATTTTGATGGCGATGGGCGGCTGGAAGTCTTCTTGAAAAATCGCAACGCTCCGCAGTTGCGCCTGCTGAAGAACGTCATGCAAGATCTACCGCCGTCAATTGCTTTTCGTCTGCGCGGCACAAAAAGCAATCGTGACGCGATTGGCGCAGTCGTGACTCTGGAGACATCCGCTGGACGTCAAACTCGCAGCCTGCAAGCCGGGTCGGGATTTCTTTCGCAGCACACGAAAGAAATTTTCTTCGGCCTGGGGAATGCCCAAGGCCCATTCCAAGCCTCCATTCTCTGGCCCAGCGGTCTGCTACAGAAGCTCCATGATCTTCCCGCCAACCATCGTGTGTGGGTGGAAGAAGGCGCCAACCCTACCCGCATCGAGCCGTTTCAAGCTGTCGCTCACGCAAACGCCGCGTCGACCCAGGAAGTTGAACCTCTGCCCACTCATGCCGAGACGTGGCTCCTTTCCCCGGTGTCTGCGCCGGAATTCACTCTCCCGGGTGCAGCCGGAAAAGTCCGCACGCTCGCATCTTTGCGCGGCCAAGGTGTTGTGTTGGAATTCTTTTCCGGGAAGCTCCAGTCCGGACCGGTTCTAAGCACCGATAGCGCGCTGATTTCTTCGGACCTGGCCGTGATCGCCGTGAACTGCGACGCCAACGATTCCGGCGCGGCTTCCGACACCGCAGCTATCTACAACCTGCTCTACCGCTATCTCTTTGATCGTCATCGCGATCTGACTCTACCCACTTCGTTCCTGATCGACAACAAGGGCGAAATCGTAAAGCTTTATCAAGGCGCCGTTCGCGCCGAGCAGGTGATTCGGGACTACCGCGACATTCCCCAAACCGCCGCGCAGCGCCTAGCCAAAGCGCTTCCGTTTCCCGTCGTCACCGCCGCCGCCGATTTTCGCCGCAACTATCTCTCGCTCGGTTCCGTCTTCTTCCAGCGTGGCTACTACGAACAATCCGAAGCCTCCTTCCGCACCGCCGTT